>JBJXGO010000207.1:0-13599 GCA_046160345.1 Saprospiraceae bacterium | reverse complement strand
AAATTTGGCCCTTGCCGCCAAGCTATGTGCTCATCGTGATTCCGCATACCTCCAACTGGGACTTCCCGTTAGGTTTATTGGTTCGCAGCTCCATGAAATTGGACGTCAAATTCGCAGGTAAGGAGTCAGATGAAAGTAATAAGTTATTATTCACACGTTCCTAAGCTTTAAAAGTGTCGCTCTTCGCAAAGCCGCAAAATGTATTGGCAGTCGGAATGGTATTTCGATGACAAAAACACTATATTCTGTACACCTACTTTAAAATCAAAAGCAACCGTAATTCTATGGGAATTTATAGGGCTCGTACTATAGGCACATTATTTCTATTGGCCTTCTTAGCCTATGGATTTGGGCGCCACTTATTCGAACACGAAAGCCTTTTCGGAAAATATTCAGGTGCGTTGCTCATTGTTATCAATTCAATAATGGTCTTCATTATTGGCATAATATTTAGAAAAACTTTGCAACAGCACGATGTATTGGTAGGCAATATTTACCTCCTGGCCAGGTTAATTGAGTCAATTGCTCTTTCAAGCATATTATTGAATTTAATCCCCAATGTTAACATTTCTGATGACTATGGATATTTTCTTGCAATGTTGATATTAGGGCTTGGAAGTATTCCGATGTGTTTTACCTTATACAAACGAGAACTTTCGCCCGCCTGGTTGGCAATTTGGGGAGTTATAGGATATGCCATTTTTTCATTTGGATTTTTTATGGAACTATTTGGTAGAGAATGGAGTATGTACCTTCTTCCAATTGGTGGATTATGGGAAATAACATTTGCCATTTGGTTGATCATAAAAGGCGTACCACATAAAGAAATTACCCTTTGACGAAAACCAAAACAAGTTTGAATTATCATTGAATTAAACAACCATAATATTATGAAAGTAGAAGGCAAAACCGTTCTGGATATTTTATTAAACCAGCCTGAGGACAGACTGGAACCCTTTAATAAACTGCACGATGTAATTGTAGAAAATTTGCCCAAGGGGTTTGAACCCGCTATCAGTTACGGGGGCCTGGGTTATGTGGTGCCGCATAAACTTTACCCGGCAGGTTACCATTGCAAGCCTGAAGAGCCTCTGCCTTTTGCAGGCATTGCCTCGCAAAAAGGATCCATTAATTTTTACCACATGGGGATTTATGCGGATCCTGAATTGTTAAAATGGTTTGTGAGCGAATACCCTAAACACAGCAAGCAAAAACTCGATATGGGGAAAAGTTGCGTGCGTTTTAAAAAGATGGAAGAGATCCCTTACAAGCTCATTGCTGAATTAATGAAAAAAATGAGCGCAGAGAAATGGATCGAGGTGTATGAGGAAAATTATATACGAAAATCGAAAAAATAGCAATAGATCTTCGTTAGGTCCCCTGCACTGGTATTAACCTGATGAATAATTGGAAATGGCTGGACTGATTAGATCGAACCGATCTGGAAATTTGATAGGGGTTTGAATTGTTCGATATGTAATCAAACAATTCAAACCCCTATCAAACAGATATGACTCCCAAATTTTTAATTTCTGGCGCTTGCGCCTCCACCGTGCACAACACTTAATTTCGATACATCCGCTTTCCCATTGCGCTTGTCCTGCATACGCACAAAATAAATGCCTTCTGAAAGCGCGCTCACATCAAAATAGTAGGAATTGAAGCCCGGATGCACCACTTCTGTGCGGGCAGCAATGAGCGTACCGCCCAGGCCATGTAGTGTGAGGTAGGCATCGAATGCTTCACCGCGGTTTTCGTAGGCCACTTCGGTATTGAAACTGGCAGGGTTGGGGAATACGCTCATCGGGCGGAATGGGTCGGTCACAATGTCGGCACCACCCCATTGACATGCTGGATCCACGCGGTAGTCGCGACCAACTAATTTCATTTTGGTGTAGCCCTCAAACATGGTTTGTTCCATAACAAAGGGGTTAGCGCCAAGCCAGTCCTGAAGCAGGGTAGCAAATACCTGACGGTAATCGAATTGCATGGTTTTGATCTGGTTGTCAGTGGTCAGGTTGTTCAAATCCGGGATGGTGCCCAGCACCCCTGGTTTTACATCTTTACCAAATACCAACATAGGCGCCATTGTTCCGTGGTCGGTACCAAAGGATCCATTTTCTGCAGCGCAGCGACCAAACTCGGAGAAGGTGCAGCCCAAAACATTGTCTGCCAGACCCATGTGGTTGAGGTCGTCCAGAAATGTTTTTACGGCATTGGAAAACTGGCCGAGCAAGTTAGCGTGTGCCCCAATGCTGGGGTCGCCCGAATCAACCTGTGCCGAGTGCGTGTCGAAACCACCCGTTTGACACAGGAATATCTTGGTTTTGCAACCGCCCTTGATCATTCGTGCAACCGTCTTGAGCTGCGCCGCCAGCGAACCTGTCGGATAGGTGGTAATTGCATTGGATCCGGCATTGAAAACATCGGTGATCCGTTGAGCATACAGGTTGATGCTGCGCTCCACGCCCATAATGTACTCCAATTCAACGCCGTGGTCGGTGTCTGGTACATTCATGATGGGCGCTCCGCCAATGGTCTGGATGAGCGAATAGAAGCCCGCTGGGTCCTGACCGCTGAGATTGATAACGTTTTGGTGTTCTGTCTCGGTGTGGAACCCGAGCGAAGTGGAGGGGTCGCCTACCTGAATGCCGAGCGGGTCCACCATATCTGCTACGGGCGCCCCTTCAATATGTGGGTAAAAAGCCTGCAAAGCGCGGCCCATCCAACCGGAGGTTAAATTGTTCAGGGCTTGAGACCCGCCGCCACCAGACAGCCATAGGTCGGTGCCTTTGAAGTGGCTTTGGTTCATGCTTTGATAGCCTGCAGACTGCACCACGGTTAACCAACCCCGGTCATAGAGATCCTTGAGGCTTGTCATAGCAGGATGGAAGCCTGCCTGATCTGCTGTGGGCAGGGTGTTGTCGATCGGGATAAAAGCCCCGGGGCCAGATTCATTAATTTTAGTGGTAGGGCGCAACTCGGCATAACGGTCGTAGTTGGCTGCCGGAATGATCATATTGAGGCCATCATTCCCACCTTTTAATTGAATTAGCACAAGTGTACGATCTTGTACCCCATCACATGAGCTAAGGATGTCGGCCATTCGGCTGTTGGCAAAAGGTCGCATGGAGAAGCCATTGACGGCAAAAGAGGTGACCCCGGCTGCGGGGAGTAGGCGGAGAAAGTTTCTTCTTTTCATGTTAAAGTCGAAATCTATAGGCGTTAGGCGACTTGTGAAGCAACAATTTGGTGGGAAAATGGAGAAAACGCGTACTCTTAGAGGTTTGGGCGCGTAAAGGTTTAAAAAATTGAGGAAATATTTTATTTTTTTTTCTGCCAGATAAAAAATGGAAAAGTTTCAAGAAAGCCTCAATCTTTTTTATTACCAGCCTTCTTTCCAAAATCCATTATTGCCGTCCAAACCGAAAGCCCTTCATTGTCCAGCCTTGTCCAAATAGGTCGTACCACACCATCATGAGCGGAAATATGATTGTAGTCTCCAAAAAACACCCCAGTAACTGGTGTAAAGGGTTGGGCACTGACTTTCAGGTTTTTAAAAGAATTCCCACCGTCACGGCTGACCGCCACATATACTTCGGTCCGGTCGTCAGCGAAATGGCGCCGATCGTAAAAAATGGTGTATAAGTGTCCGGTTACCTGATCTATGGCCAACCAGGGGAAAAACTGCTGGTGGCCTTTTTTGTCGTCGTTCACGCGAATGGATTTGCTCCAGGTAAACCCGCCGTCAAGGCTTTTGGCGATGAAAATATCTGTGTCGTTCTCCCCGTTACGCTGGTCTCCCCAGCAGAGGTAAAGGGTTCCGCGCTGTGGGCTTACAGACAGGTCGCATACGAGAACAGGCATTACATTGGATCGGCCAACGCCAGATATGGAAATGTCCCAACCACCAGGTTGTTCCGCAGCAAGTATATCCTTTTCGAGCCAGGTTTTTCCACCATCGGTGGATCGGTCAAACCATATTTTTTCATTGTAACCCCAGGCAACATAGATCTCGCCGTTGGGGCCGTAGGCGGGCACCGCGCCTTCCGTGGTATTGTCATCGTCGAGGCAGTTCCCTTCGAATTGATTGATAGCCAGGGCTTCTGACCATGATTTTCCCTCGTCAACGCTCCGTGAAAAAAGAATACGGCTGTGGTCTTTCTCTAAATCTCTGGAGGCATACTTGTCGAACTCCGTCCAGGTACAGGCAATATTGCCGGATCTTGGATCTGCGCAAAGCCAGGGCTTGTCCTGGTCCTTTGGATGACGAAGGCCACACCATGAGCCATCGTCATAGGTTTTGCCGCCATCAGTACTTTTTTGGATGACGATTCGGTCCAGCAGTTTTGAGCTCGCCCAGCCCTTGCCTTCGGGGTCGCTCAGGTGTGAATAGAAAAAATTGCCTTTCCAATCAGCAAGCAACACCGGGTCTCCAAACACCCCGGAGGATTTGGAAACCAGTTTGTCGGCTTGCCAGCTCCGTCCCCCGTCATTGCTCCAGTAGTATCGGTTTAGAATCGCCCCTGCCGCTATGTTTTTAGGATTTGTGGGGTTGACACCGATGCTTGGTTCACAAGGGCCGTGGCCATCGCCTTTTTCGGAAGTCGCGATGCGGATGTTTTCAAAGGTCCTGGGAAATTCGCTTGCTAAAGCTCGTTTTCTTTGAGCAGTGGCACAGCCCGAAAACAGGAGGGCCAAGATTGCCGCAGCGAGCATTTTTGAAAATGAATTTAGATTTTCCATGGGTGGTGGATTTTTGGAAAAGTATGGCCGAAGGATTCCTAATTGCCTTTTCCTAGATAAAAGAAGGTAACAGGAATGTCAACAGCCAAAAATACACCCCAGCGGGTACCGCTTTTTTCGATTTCATTGAGCCCCTGGGTCACTTTTCTAAGGTTAGGCCCTACTTGCCAACCCCCTCCAAGTGCCAATGGTATTCTCCCGGGCAAATCCCATACCCCATAAAGACCGGGTGTAAGGATATTTCCCCAGGTCAATTCGGGCAAACTCCCCGTGTTTTTGTCATCAAACCGGTATGCAGTCACAGCACCTACGTCAATCAATGGGACAAAGAACCCGAGGCTGCCAGCTTTTCCCAAGCCCCAGGAACAGCTTATTCCAACGGGAGCGGCTACTGCACTAAAGGTTTTGGTTTCGACCGATCCATCGCCTGTCAGACGTTCGCTCCCAATTGCAAGCCCCGTAAAAGCGTTGAGCGCAACTGAAAAACGCTTGGGTTGTTTTTTCATTCGACTGCTGCCTGGTGGAAGCGCGAATAGCTCAATCGCGTTTTCTACCTCTTCAGAGGAATTCGCTTCAGCGATGGAAGCCACGAAATTGGCATATTTTAGCATCGTTGCAATTTGTTTCTTGTCTTTACCCAGAAGGTTGAGGCAATAGATCACATTGCTGATGGCTCCCGTATAGTTTCGTTGCCGAATGTTGAAATACAAGGAATTGCATTGTCGCATCAAGAAAATATATTCCTGAGGGATAAGGTCGGTTTGACGGTTGAGCAATATCCTGCCTGTCTGATTGACCGTTTGCATCAGGTCATTGAGCGATTGGGCGTATCTGAAAAAGTCGTCAGCAGCAGTTTGTGGCGAATTTGAGCCGGCGCGAATGGCACGTTGCACTGAATGAGTTACCTCACCAAACGAGGCAATTGAGTTGCGCCAGCTTTCCAGGATGGCATCGGTTTCAGCTGCTTTTTTCAATATATCGCGCAATTGGATAGTTTCCGTTCTATTTGCCCCTGCAAAAGAAACTACACCTGATTTTTGCCATAAAAGCCCAAGGTAAATTCGAAAAAGTTTAGGGTCTTTGAACATCTCCCGTATCTCGCGGCCTGTGTACCAGGGCATTAAGCTGTCGGCAGATTCGGTGTTTCGCAAGGATTCAGATACGAGGTGAAGGAATCGAAGCCCTCCGGCCATATCGTACAATACCGGTTCGGTGGCCATATCAGCACTTTGAATAGCCGAACCCGGTCGGGCGAGGTAATCAATCATATCAATTGGCGCTTCGCCGTTCACCATTTGTTGGGCCAGGTGAAGCAGGTCGATCATGACCTTGCCTTCCGGCTTGTTGTCGCATTTGACACACAAGGCTGTATCCCTTAAAAAGCTTTCCATACTCCCGGGCATGGCCGTCATATCGGCGATAAAGGATTCACGCAATCCTTCAAGATAGTCCTTGAATTGATATACATCCTGGTCAACCAGTAAAATCTGTTGTTTGGTAAAAGGGCAAAAATGCCCCAACAAAGTGTCCTTTTTGACCGTTTTTTTGAAATCCTCAAAAAAGGCCTGCGAAAGTTCCTGCTTGGTTCGCTTCACTAAAAAACGTGAAAGCCCGTCTGCAAAACCTGCCACCGAAAACCCTGAAGCCGAGGTGCCTCCTTGACCGTTTTGAACTTTATCAAGTTTGGTAATACCCAGTAAATCTTGATCAGTGATTTCGACCCTTAAAAACGGGTTGTCTTTAAATGCTGGTTCGAGGCCGTCGCTAAACTGGTCGTTGCTTAGGCTGCTTATATCAATAGTGTCAGAAAAGTAATTTTTCAGAATGTCAACTTGGGTGGCAGAAAGTGAAATTCCGCGTTTCAGAAACGGCCGGTTTTGGCTATCCTTAGTGCCTTCGTTGAAGATCTCGCGCAAATTTTTAGCATCATCTAACAGGGTTTGAGCGATCAGGCCTTTGCTCATCCCCAGGCATGCGAGCAGTAAAAAAAAATATTTCATATTATGGAAAATTTAGGCATTTTTGAAAAGGGCCGGTTGGTCAAAGGAACCAAATGCATCGTCGAGCGGGCGACAACAATTGCCCAGAAGTTGGACAAATTGATCTCGGTTGGGCAAGGCGCCATTGTTTTGTGCTTTCGAAAAACTCAAAGCAAGCGCAGCAATGCTGCCCATAATGGCCACGGCCCCGGAGTTGGAAAAATCAATATCACTCGCATCTCCTGTTTTGGAGAGCACCTGGCCCTCAAAACCAGATAGCAGAAAAGGAATATTCTGGCTTTTGATCAGATCTGATATCTGATCAAAAAAAACCGGGAGTTCTGCCACGTTAAACACTTCCGCACGATGGCTTGGGAAATTGTCTGCGGCCAGACCCGCCCATCCTTGCGCAGTCCTGCGGTTTTTCAGTGGCGCAAATACAAACATATTCTTTACCCCTGGAAGTTCAAAAACCCGGTTGATATCCGCATCTGTAATTTTTTCTAGTAGCATTTCCGAGCGTGAAATGCACTGGCCAGTCACAAAAATTTCAATCCCAAGATTTGCCGACAGCTCCAGCGCGGACAGCAAATGTCTTATGCCGGTCAATTTCCCGCTTGGGTCAGTTGTTTTGATGATGTAAATATCCGCATCATTGACGATCCCGCTTACAAGATCTTTATCGGTGGGAGGGTTTACAGGGTTTTTTCCAGCAATCAGGGACGTATACAAGGTACCGTGCCCGATACCATCAACTCCAAAAGCCTCGCCAACGGGGTCTTGTCCGGTCAATTTGGCCACAGAGAAGCCTGGTGCACCGGTAAAGAATTTGCGCCCTGCCTTGTCCAAATGTCTGAGCGAGGGCAGGCCGAGGTTTGCCCCTGTATCCGCAAAAGCGATTTTTACGCCTTTGCCGCGTGTAGCGAGCCAATTAGCAGGAACAGGGTTTGAGGGCAAGGAGGAGATCGTTTGTGACCAGTCGAAAGAGATTGGCATAATTAGTTTTGGTTTTGAATGAAAAAATGGTTTAAATCTTTTTGTTCCAACGCATCAGCAAAAACAAGACCAAGGCAGCAAGTGGTATCCTTATCGTTTTTTCCCAAGGAAAACCTGTGATCGTTTCAATAATGAAGACCCCTGAAAATCCGGCCAATAAAACCCAAATGCCCCATTTTTGTCCGTTTAAAAGTGCCAGTGTGCCCAGGATCATAGCGATCGCCGCAACGATGTAGGGCCTGTAAAACGCCTCAAGGTCAGGGTTTTGCGCCAAAAAATCGTTCCGCATCAAAAGAAAATAAAGCACTCCTACCGTCATGCCAAACAGGGTTAGCAAGAGGTAAATATGGTAAGCGATGCGAGCAGTTTTTGCCAAAGCAAATGTTTCTTAGGTCAAACATCGGAAAAAGCCCAATTTTGCGCCCTACTTTTTTCTAATGGCAACACGCACTAAAGTTTTCCTCCGCCCCGGTAAAGAAATTCCTATTCTCCGATTTCACCCCTGGGTATTCTCCGGTGCGATCGCGCACACGGAAGGCAGCCCCGAAGATGGTGATATCGCGGAGGTTTTTGACAAACGCGGCACGCTGCTCGGCGTGGGTCATTTTCACCATGGCAGCATAGCGGTCAGGTTGTTGAGCTTTGTGCAGGCTGGTTTGGAAACTGAAGGTTTTTGGGTTGAAAAATTCCAAAATGCTTTGTCGGTCAGAATGTTGGCGATATCTGAACTTCGCGAAAATTTTATCCTTTCAGGAAGTTTGCCTGCCCTGGGGTTCCGACTTGTGCACGGCGAAGGCGACGGGCTTTCAGGCTTGGTCGTGGATATATACGCAGACACTGCAGTTATGCAATGCCATAGTATTGGAATGCACCGACAACGCGAAGTGATCGCATCCGCGCTACAGTTAGTTTTGGGTAAAAAATTATCAGCAGTATATGACAAAAGCGTTGAAAGCCTGCCCCCGAAATATGCTGAAAATCAAGCGAATAGGTATCTCTGGGCTGCAAGTAACAACCCTGAAAACTCGGCAATAATTGAAGAAAACGGAGCCAAATTTCGAGTGGATTGGGTTGCGGGCCAAAAGACAGGCTTCTTTCTTGATCAACGCGAAAATCGTAATTTGCTGGCCAAATATTCAACCGGAAAAAGTGTGCTGAATGCTTTTAGTTACACGGGGGGATTCTCCTGTCTGGCGCTCAAGGCTGGAGCAAGTTTGGTGCATTCTGTAGATGTATCGCCCAAGGCCATTGCCCTTTGCAATGAAAACGTGGCGTTAAATGCACCCTTTACCGGCCAACATGAAGGCTTGGCCGAGGATGTGTTGAAGTTCTTAAAAAATTCGGAACGCGATTATGATGTCATCGTGATCGATCCGCCGGCTTATGCAAAAAGTCTTGATAAGCGCCACAATGCCGTGCAGGGCTACAAGCGACTCAATGCCGAGGCTATGCGGCGGATGGCGCCAGGCGGCATTCTTTTTACTTTTTCCTGCTCACAAGTCGTTGACAGAGAATTGTTTTACCATACGGTAGCGGCGGCGGCCATGGAAGTGGGTCGGTCTATGCGGGTGCTCCACCATTTATCACAAAGTGCGGATCATCCGGTCAGTTTGTTTCACCCGGAGGGATCGTATTTGAAGGGATTGGTGCTTTGTGTAGATTGAGGATGGCAAGGCCATCAGGCCATACCACCTTGTCTTACGCTGCTTTCAATCGACCAATCCTTGAGCCTTCCAGTTTCTCTGCGGCATATTCGCGATCTATCAACAATTGCTTTTTTTCAGCACGGCCGCCAACGGTAGGCAGGTCGAACATGGCATCCGTAAAAATGGCCTCGCAGAGCGAACGCAAGCCGCGTGCTCCGAGTTGATATTCAAGCGCCATCTCAGCCACAAAATCAAGTGCAGAGGGCTCTACAATGAGTTCCACCCCTTCCATGGCAAAAAGCTTTTGGTACTGCCGGGTGATGGCATTACGCGGCTCGGTCAGGATACGGCGCAAAGCATCCAGATCAAGTGGATCGAGATACGTGCAGATAGGCAAGCGGCCTAAAAGTTCCGGAATCAGCCCGTATGATTTTACGTCGGCATGGGTGACGTATTGAAGGAGGTTGTCCCGGTCGATACGGGCCGTTGATTTTTTGTTGAAACCAATGACCTGGGTATTTACCCTTCGGGCGATGAGTTTTTCGATACCATCGAAGGCGCCACCGCAGATGAACAAGATGTTTTCGGTGTTGACTTTCACCATTTTTTGTTCGGGGTGTTTGCGCCCGCCCTGGGGCGGCACCATCACTTCAGAGCCTTCGAGCATTTTGAGCATGCCCTGTTGCACGCCTTCCCCAGACACATCGCGGGTAATGCTGGGGTTGTCCTGTTTCCGAGCGATTTTGTCAATTTCGTCAATGTAAACAATGCCGCGCTCGGTGGCTTCCACGTCCTGATCGCACATTTGGAGCAGTCGAGCCAGGATGCTTTCAACGTCTTCACCCACGTAGCCAGCTTCCGTGAACACGGTAGCATCAACTATGGCAAAGGGCACATTGAGGATTTTGGCGATGGTTTTGGCAAGGAGTGTTTTGCCGGTGCCGGTTTGGCCTACAAGCAGGATATTTGATTTTTCAAGATCAACATCGTCGTCTTTCCGTTTTTTGCCCCTGTTTTTTTCTAATTCTTGCAGCCGTTTATAATGGTTGTACACTGCTACGGAAAGCACTTTTTTCGCATCCTCCTGACCAATGACATATTGGTCCAGAAAGGCTTTTATTTCCCTTGGGGGAATCAGTTGGAGCGGGCCTCCGTATCGTTCGCTTTTGCCTGCACCAGGCAGAGGCTCCTGTTTTTGCCTTTTATCTTCGCGTTTAACACCAGCATTTTCGAGTTCGAGGTCAATAATATCCTGTGCTTTTTCGGTACAGGCTTCACAAATCTGCGCTTCCATGCCGGATACGAGTATAATTACCTCCTCTTCTGTGCGCCCACAAAAGGAGCAATAATGCTGAGGATTTTTGCCGCGTTTTGTCATAACTAAAATAAGGGAATGAGCGGCAAAGATACGATGTTGAATCGGGACAAAAGTGTAAAAATAATTCAACCATTTCTAAATACCTTTATCCTTCGAATATATCGGGAATGTGAATGTTTGTTTGGTACAAGTCATACGAATTTTAAATCTTTTTATCAGATAAAAAACGCTCAAGATGAAGTATTTAACTATTCCAATTTTTTACGCCTTATGCGCCGTGTGCTTGTTGTTCGCACCCTTGCAAGCACAAAATCCAGGCCATAGCCAAGTCCGCCAGACTTATCTTAAAGTCAGGATCAACACTGAAAATGGTGCGCTTGCCAAACTCTCGGCACTCGGCGTCGCTGTAGATCACGGCGAACTTGCAAACGGTTACTTTATCACTGACCTCAACAGTGACGAGTATGCGTTGATTCAAAAAGATTTTAATGTCACTGTTTTGGAGACAGATATGGAAAAGGTGTACGCCGACCTTATCAAAGTGGATCAGTTGAACCCGAACCCTCCTGCCGGCGAGCGTTTCGACTGTTCATATTCGACACCCACCAATTTCAACCTCGGCTCCATGGGTTCATACCTGACCTATCAGCAAATGCTGGACGAGCTGGATCAAATGGTGGCGCTTTATCCCGACCTTATCACAGTTAGACAAACTGTAAGCCCATCTTTGACTACCGCAGAAGGCCGCCCGCTTTATTATGTCAAAATTTCGGACAATCCAAATACAGATGAAGCTGAGCCACGTATACTTTATACTGCGTTGCACCATGCCAGGGAGCCGATGTCCATGATGAGCCTGATATTTTACATGCACTATCTTTTGGAAAACTATGCCTCCGACCCGGAGATCCAGAATTTGGTGGACTCAGATGAGCTCTATTTTATTCCTTGTGTCAATCCAGATGGCTATGTCTATAACCAAACAACAAACCCAAATGGGGGAGGTTTGTGGCGTAAAAACCGTCGCCTGAACTCAGGCGGTTCTTACGGCGTGGACTTGAACCGCAATTATGGTTACCAGTGGGGACTTAATTCAGGTTCTTCGGGCTCGCAATCCTCTGATACATATCGGGGCACCAGTGCTTTTTCAGAACCTGAAACACAAATGATCCGTGATTTTTGCATCGAAAAAGAGTTTGTAACTGCCTTAAACAACCACAGTTACGGCAATTACCTGATCCATCAGTGGGAGTATGAAAATAGTGTACCCGAACCCGCCACCTTTGCAGCATTGGGTGCTGAATTGACCACTTGCAACAATTATACCATCGGTAACGCTTTCCAAACCGTTGGATACCTGGCCAGTGGCGGTAGTGGCGACTGGATGTATGGCGAACAGTCTGCCAAACCCAAGGTTTACAATTTTACACCTGAAATAGGCTCCTCATTTTGGCCCGCGCCTTCCAGCATTGTTTCCCTGTGCGAAAACACGATGAGGATGTTTTTGGAGATGGCTGAAAATGCACGTTGCAACGTCCTACTGGTAAATGCAGGCAACGATGCCGCCATTTGCATAGGTTCCAATGCTACACTCACAGCCGTATCCAGTGGCGGTACTGCCCCATTCACTTATAACTGGAGCAATGGCGATACAGGCAGTTCCATCACTGTCAGTCCTTCAGTCACCACCACTTATACGGTGACGGTGACCAATACCAACGGCTGCGCTGCGACCGATGCGGTAATAATCACAGTTTCAGATTGTTCTGGGGTATGCGGCACGCCACAGGTTGTTGTCAATACGAATGGCTTTGAAACCAACATGGGCATTTGGACTGACCCTGGCTCCGATTGTGCCATCGTCAGTGCCTATCCTAATTCAGGCACAAAAAGCCTTCAATTGCGTGACAATACCTCCACCTCACTGGCATCCACGGGCAATTTGAACCTTACGGCCTACAATAAAATAGTAGTGTCATTTTCCTATCTCTGTGCGAGTTTTGACAACTCGGCGGAGGATTTCTGGTTGCAACTTTCAACCAATGGCGGAAGCACTTACACCACCAAAGAAGAATGGAATTTGGGTGATGAGTTTGCAAATCTGGCCCGTCATAATGAAAATATCACCATTCTGGGGCCTTTCACAACGAATACACGGATCCGTTTCCGCTGCGATGCCTCGGCAGACGACGATCAGGTACACCTGGACGATATCACAATTACAGGCTGCCTGCCTTTGATGTTAGGCGGGAATCCAGGTGAAGCATTTAAAACTATTCCGAAAAACGACATCCACGGGCATACGCCCAGCGCTCTATTGTACCCCAACCCGACTACCGACGACCTGAACCTGCAATTGTTTGTAGAAACAGAAACCCAGCGTCGAATCGTGGTTTACGATCTTACGGGTCGGGCAGTGCGGGAGCAAAATGCTGCCTTGAATGAAGGCTGGAATCTGGTTCGTTTCGACCTTTCCGGGCTTCCAAAGGGCCTGTACTTTGTTGCCGACGAGCATGAAAATTTGGGCAAGTTTGTTAAGTCGGAGTAAAATATGGGTTATTCCAAATTTTGGAGCAAGGCTCGTAGTCCTTATTTAATCGAGACTGCAATCTAAACCTCCTAAAAACGATTTGGGTTATCTCTAAAGTTCGCTGCGGTATCTACATAAAAAGTAGGTACCGCAGCAACTTAATATAAGTACCCGTTAAAAATTAGTTTAAGTTAATTCGGAAAAATTTATGATCCAATTATTTCCAAATTGGGCTAGTGCCGCGTCCGGCCAATAAAGTATGAATTGGGGAGGCAAATTTTTTCTTTGTCAAGGCATGAGGAGGGCGCAATGTGGGACATTTTAACCGACGAACAACGCGGAGAAAGGGGAAATTTGACCGCCATATTCATGCCTTATTGGCCG
>JBJXGO010000206.1:0-2591 GCA_046160345.1 Saprospiraceae bacterium | reverse complement strand
AAGTTGAAAACACGAATTATATTCGTTCATGTACTTCTGCGTCTAATTTTGCCCAATCATGCGTACTAACTTTGCCTATTATCTCATTGCTCCCTTTGCACTCCTCCTCCTGATCTGCTTGTATTTGGCATGGGAAGGGGATGAACAATATGCAATCTGGGCAGTCCCAAATTTGGTTATTGGTTCTTTACTGTTAGTACTAAGCCCTCAAGTCAACTGGTGGTGGTACGCCAGAAACCCGCCCCAACTCGAACCTTTGGTGCAAAAATTACTCCAAATGCAGGTTCCGTTTTATCAATCTTTGGACCCAAAAGACCAAAAACGCTTTAGAGACAGGGTTGCATTGGTACGCATGGCGACCGATTTTTCGCCTATGGGGCTGGCGGAGGAAAAAATTCCTTCCGACCTGCAATCTGCCGTCAGTGCACAATGGGTAATGGTGAGTTGGGGGAGTGAAGGTTTATTGATACCCAAATACGAAAAAGTCATTCTATCACCTGCCGGCTTTATGTCGCCGGAACATCCTTTTACACACAATTCAGAGTTGTTTGAGAAGGATCAATGTTTGATACTTTCCGCCGAAGCAGTCATGGCGGCTTTTATGAAGCCAGATGCTTTCTTTCAGGTGGCCTTGTATGAGTACGCCCGCCTATTTGACAGAATAAAAGGGATTGCACTCCCCATTTCAGATGAGGTCGCTACCTGGCAAGCATTAGAGCAAGTCGCAGGTTATACCCGAGCGCAGATCGAGGGGGTGATTGGTATTCCAGAGTCCGACTTAAAAGCGGTCGCCGTGCATCATTTCTTTCAGTACCGAGAACGATTTAGAGTGGTGCTGCCGGAAATGGCGGGGGCGTTGGAGGTGCTGTTTGATGCGCATTGAGGCAGGCATATGGATATTTAACAAAAAAAGCCGCGACTAAAACGAATTCCTTCGTTCCGATCGCGGCTTTTTATATTTCAACTCTGTCGTCCGACTTAAAGTGTTAATTAACTTAAGCGACAATAAGATATAAGTAATTATTCAGTTCTTTGACAGACTAAAATAAGTAAAATGGCACAAGTATATCTACTTTCAGAACGAGAACATGTTATCCAACTGCATAGCCAAGGTACAAGCATGCTACAGATAGCATCCCAAACCGGTATGAACTATAATACTGTTCGAAGTATAGTCAATCGGTATAAATCACATGGCAAAGCTGGTTTTCAACCCCGATATGACCAATGTGGCCGAAAACGGACTTACGAATCTGAACGATCGTATCGTTTAGTTCGATTATATAAGCGTTACCATCCGAGTTGGGGTGTTGGCTACATCCTAATGAAAATCAAAGAAAAATATCCTGATTTGCCACTTTGTGTAAGCCGGGTTTATGAACGTCGTTTGAAGGTATCCCATTTGTTGAGTATGCCAAGAAACCCACCAATGGCAACAGTTTATCGTGCCGAACGGGCTATTTTGCCACATGATGTCTGGCAGATAGATGCCAAAGAGCAGATCGCTACTTTAGACGGTCAGCCTGCTTGTTACCTGACTATCACGGATGAAAAAACAGGAGGTGCTCTGGAAGCAAGGGTTTTCCCCCCATAGTCGAATTAGTCAGGTTCCAGTGGAACAAATTCGTCAGGAACTTTTGCTAGTGTTTCAAAAATGGGGACTGCCTAAAGTAATTAAGTCTGATAATGGAGCCCCTTTTGGCGTACCAAGCCGCGATGTTGTTCCACTTATGTCTTTATGGCTCAAAGGTTGGAACATACAGCCCATTCTCAATCGCCCCAGATGTCCGCAGGATAATGCTAAAGTAGAACGGACACAAGGTACCTCAAGTCGTTGGGCTGAAATTCAAAAAGCATCTGATGCCAGGGATCTCCAAAATAGACTCAATTCTATGATCAACGAACACCTCGACAAGTACCAAGTTAAACGTTTAGGATTTGCTACCCGAAGTAGTGTATTTCCTGATTTATACAAAAAAGAACGCGTTTTGAACGAAGATCAGTTTAATATAGACGCTTCTTACTCCTTGCTGGCAGAGAAAACATTACAACGAAAAGTTGCTTCAGGGGGAACTGTAGCACTCTATTGTAAAACGTTTCAGGCTCACGCGAATTTGAAACGACAGTTTGTTTCGATCAAATTTAACCCCAGCAAAATCGGCTGGGATATTTTTGAACAAAACGGTAAACATCTCAAATTTGTAGCAGATGAAAGATTCTCCAAGGAGAATATCATTTTACTTACAGTCTGTCAATGAACTTTATGCTAACTATATCTTTTAGTCGCAACTATTAACTAATACTTTATGTCGGACGACAGTAGTGAACTATTTGGGCTTTTTGAGTTGATTTGGAGGGTTTTTCTGGTTATTTTAATATTCAACTGTGTATGAAGGCCAATAGGTCTTCATACACAAATAAGCGATATGCTCCGGCGGGGAGTTTTGTTGCTACAACCCCGACTGCGAACTTCAAATACACTTAACCTCTATTCTGTGGGTCGTTCTTGTTTGGCTGTTACTTTTGTCCCGACATAGCAGACATAAGAAAAACAAGGCTGTACCATGAAAAATACACCGATTTTTATATTA
>JBJXGO010000205.1:0-5220 GCA_046160345.1 Saprospiraceae bacterium | reverse complement strand
CGGTACATGGATGGGTATTCGACATGAGAACGGGGATGCTCAAGGATTTGGAGATCGATTTTGAGAAAATCTTGCGCGAGATCCAGGAGATCTACAACCTAACCAATACGGATTGGTTCGACGGCAGCGAACGATAGGCGTCCCCCCCACATCTTCATGTGGGTTTTTGGGCTAAACAGGTCCCGCACCTTTGTAAGGTCAATTAACTCTTACTTACAAAAGCACCTGTTATGTTCCATTTGCCAAGTTTTCGCCGCATCACCCAAACCCAAGAAGTTGATCAATTCGCAGCCGCCTATCTTCAGTGCTCTGGATTTAATGTGCCGCGCGAATACTATGAAAGCAACCAAATGTTGGCCATCTACTGGAAAGGGGAGATGATCGGTGGTTTTGTGTTGGGAGCCGGATCGACCCTGCGCACCCTGGAGGTTTTTGCGGGCTGCGAACACCGCAAAACACTTTACCAGAAGGTGGAAAATTTAGGGGTTCCACATACTGAAATGTGCTGTTTCTGGATAAAGGCTGATTGTCGCAAGAAGACCTTCCTCAATTTCTTTGTCTGGCTTTGCGTGGCTTTTGCCTTGCGGGTGTACGGTTCTAAACAATTGATCTTCGGCACCAATTCCGCCCGACTTGCTGCCTTATACAGCGCAGCGCCAAAAAGCAGGCTCATGCACACCGATTGCCTGAACCAAAAACGGACTTTTATTTTCACAGGTCCTCGCAAAGATTGTTTGTCGGGCGTGGTTCATATCTTGTACTACAAAGCCAAAAGGCTGCTTGCCCTTCAGACAAGCGCCAATAAACCTGAATTCAAGATGGAAAATCGGTTGTCGCCTGCGGCCTGAAAGCATCAAATTATCATTCGTCTGCGCCCGGATTTGCTTTTATCAGGCCGGGCGGATCAGCAGTTCTTAGTACATTCTGCGACTCAATTCGCTGATCTTACAATTAAATTGGCTAAAATCCGGGAAATTTGCAACCTCAAGTCAAAAGTTTGGTTTGATAGCTCGCACGCTAACAAAGCAAGCATGAAAATCAACGACATTCTTTCCGTACTTGAATCCGTGGCTCCACCCCACTTGCAGGAATCTTATGACAATGCCGGGCTTATCGTGGGCAACCAGGAAGCCAAGGCTACGGGCGTACTTTTTTGCCTCGACTCTACGGAGGCCGTCATAGAGGAAGCCCTTGCAAGAGATTGCAATCTGGTGGTAGCACACCACCCGATCGTCTTTAAAGGATTGAAGCGGTTCAACGGGGCGAACTATGTAGAGCGAACGGTGATGTTGGCTTTGCAACACAAGGTGGCCATCTATGCCATCCACACCAACCTGGACAATGTGTATCACAAGGGAGTAAATGCCAAAATCGCAGAGAAAATTGGGCTTACAGACACACGCATCCTTGCCCCAAGGCCTACGGATTTTGAGATCGGCGCCGGATTGTTGGGCCATTTGCCAGTCCCAATGGGCGAAAATGAATTCCTGCTATATCTCAAGAAAGCCTTGAACACTCCATGTATTCGCCACACGGCGCTGCGTGGAAAGCCTGTGCGCAAAGTGGCGGTTTGTGGGGGGGCAGGTAGCTTTCTTTTGTCTGAAGCGCTTCGCGCCAAGGCCGATGTTTTCGTTTCGGCCGATTTCAAATACCACGAGTTTTTTGATGCCGAGGGCAAATTGGTCATCGCCGATGTGGGCCATTATGAAAGCGAGCAATTTACCGTCGAACTTTTGCGCGACATTGTACAAGAAAAATTCCCTACTTTTGCGCTCCATTTGACAACCCTGAATACAAATCCGGTACTTTATTCCTAAATACCATTGATAATCAACAACATACCCCTACCGGTCACTCAATAACTCATTCACTCATTCACTCAATAGAATGTCCATAGAAGCATCCATTGCCGACAAACTTACAATGCTGTGGAATTTGCAGCTAAATGATTCAAAACTTGATGAAATCCAAATCCTCAAAGGCGAACTTCCTATGGAGGTTTCTGATTTGGAGGACGAGGTGGCGGGCCTTGATACCCGTATCAAAAAGATGAAAGCCGTGCTCAAAGAGAGCGAGCTGGAAATCTCCAAATTGCAAATTTCCTCCAAAGAGGCCGATGCAAACATCAAGCGATACCAAAAGCAACTTGACGAGGTAAAAAACAACCGCGAGTACGAGGCACTTCAAAAGGAAATTGAACTTGCTAAACTTGACATCCAGCTCTCCGAAAAGCGCGTGCGCGAAGCGAAAGGCGGATTGGAAGGCAAAAAAGAAAGCATGACCATTGCGGAAGCCAAATTTGAGTCCAAACAAAAGGAACTTGAGGCTAAAAAAGTTGAATTGCAGGGGGTAATTGAAAAAACGGAGACCGAGGAAAAACGCTTGCGCAAACAGAGCGAAAAATTGCGCGAAGGCATCGAAACCCGTTTGATCAATGCCTACGACAAGACTCGCCGCACTTACCGCAACGGAATTGCCGTAGCCACCGTAGACCGTAATTCATGTGGGGGCTGTTTCAACAACGTACCACCTCAGGTGCACCTGGAAATCGGCCTGCACAAGCGCGTTATTGCCTGCGAACACTGTGGCAGGATCCTGGTTGACCAAAGCATTGTGTCTCCAGAATCTATGGTTGAAGCCTAAGCTATTGCTGGTTTAAGCACTTAACTACAAGCGCCACCACCGTCTCCATGCCGATATTTCGGAGCGAGCACTGTGGTGGCGCTTGTTATTTTTCGGGACAGCATAAGCAGTGCTTATTTATAATTTTTGCGATTCGTACACTACATTAGGTATAAAAAGGAATTATTTTTATCTTTCAAGTAATTGAATATCAATAGTTTTAAAATTTAATAACATTTAACTAAACCCGACTGGCACATCTTTTGAATTTGTTTCGTTGTCGCGCCAAAACCGATTGCGGCACAAACACTATGAAGAAAAACAAAACGATTGTCTCCATCCTCGCATTGGCTTTCCACCTCGCACTGCTCTTTTGGGCATTCCAGCAAATAGGCTGATTCTCTAAACAAAAAGAAACAGAACAAAGGACGATCAGTGCCCGCATATCCGCTGGCATATCGCTATTATCATTTTTTCGTCAGAAAAAAATGTTAAAGCCCTTGATGTTATCTCAAAACATCGTTCCTTGCAATGTTTTTTTTAATATACTTGTCTCATGTCTCTCATGGTACATCCGTTTCGGCCTTCCCTTGTATGCATTTACTTCGCAGCTTTCCTCTGCGCCAGCCCTTTGCGGGCTCAAAAACTAGTCGTTTACGACAATCTGGAACAATTGCAATCTCGTATCAGCCGCGCCGGCGATACCACACTGGTGCTCAATTTTTGGGCAACATGGTGTATCCCATGCGTGGAAGAACTGCACTATTTTGACGTATTGCAGGAGAATTACGGTTCGCAAAACGTCCAGGTGGTGCTCGTCAGCCTCGATTTCAAGAGCAATATTGAAAAAAAGGTTTTGCCCCTTCTTAAACGCAAGCAATTAAAATCAGAGGTAGCCTTGATGGCCGACCAGGATCTCAATGCCTGGATACCAATGATTTATGAAGGATGGGACGGGGGTATCCCCGCAACCCTTGTCATGCAAGGCAAAAAACGTCTATTCAAATCTGGCAAATTTGCCAACCCTGTTGAATTGGACTCGTTCGTTCGACCTTTAATTCTTGATTCCGAAGTCTTTGTAGCGCAAAAAAAAACTTGCAAAGACATTAGCGGTGGCAAGAAGTAGCTTTAGGTTCCCTTTTTAGCCCTAATACGATTTTTTTCGCATCAACCGAGATTAGTCCCTTATCACGCATCCTTTACTCAAGTTTTTAATATTTTTTTACTCATGAAAACTCCGTTCCTTTTTCCGGTTGCCCTGGCAGCATTCTTGATTCTTACAATGAGTGCCGCACAAACCAGTGTTTATTCTGTCGGCGATATTGCGGAGGAATTTACGCTCAAAAACGTTGATGGAAAAATGGTGTCCCTTTCAGACTATGCGGAGGCCCAAGGATTGATCGTTGTCTTCACCTGCAACCACTGCCCATTTGCACAGCTCTATGAGCAACGTATCATTGACCTTCACCGGACATTTGCCCCTCAAGGCTACCCGGTAGTGGCCATCAATCCCAACAGCCCACTGGTCATCCCTGATGACAGTTTTGAAAAAATGCAACACCGTGCCCGGGTTAAACGCTACCCCTTCAAATACCTTTTTGACGAAGCACAAACCGTTTACCCCAAGTTCGGCGCCACCCGCACACCCCACGTTTTTGTGCTTGACCACAACCGCGCTGTCCAGTACATCGGGGCAATCGACAACAATCCGGAAGACCCCAGCCCGTCCACTCAAAGGTGGGTAGAAAATGCCGTTCGCGCACTTCAAAGGGGGGAAAAGCCCAACCCTGCATCTACCAAATCGGTGGGATGTACGGTGAAAAAGGCGCCAAGGTCATAGGTCAGAAAATCAGTACCAGCGTGTGTCTGAATGACATATGGAAATAACCCAAGTATTCTACCCCATCACCCGAGCCGAATGGCGAGCATGGCTCCAGTCCAACCACCGCAGCCAGCCGGAAATCTGGCTCCAAATTTTCAGCAAAGCATCTGGAAAGCCCTCTATTAATTATGACGATATGGTAGAGGAGTGTCTTTGTTTTGGCTGGATTGACGGAATTGTAAAAAAATACGATTCCGAAAGCAGGGTACAACGTATCACCCCGCGCAGAAAAAAGAGTTTTCTCTCCGAACTCAACCGGCAGCGGATCTGGAAACTCCAGGCCAATGGGCTCATGACACCTGCTGGAATCGAGCCTGTCAAAAATCAGATTGGTTCGCCAGACGACCCTTTTGAAGTCCCTGAATGGGTAACCGAGCATCTCCGCTCAGACCCGGTCGTATGGACAAGATTTCAATCATTCCCACACTTTTACAAACGTCTGAAAATTGCTTGGATCGCCGAAATTAATGGCACAAGCCGCCAGGCAGAAGCCCAAAAACGGCTCAACTACCTTATCAAGATGACCCGGTTGGGGAAAATGTATGGAACGGTACCGTAAAATGTGAGGTGTGTTTAATTTACGATACTACTGGAAGTTATTATTCCACACAGATGTTACGCTTATTTCACACAGATGTTACGCTTATTTCACACAGATGTTACGCTTATTTCACACAGATGTTACGCTTATTTCACACAGATGTTACGCTTATTTC
>JBJXGO010000204.1:0-33530 GCA_046160345.1 Saprospiraceae bacterium | reverse complement strand
CTGTTCATTATCTTTGCCCCGTTTAGCAAATCGCCCATGAGCATAGCATCCAGAAAAGAACGGGAAAAGGCAGAAATGCGCGCGCGCATCCTCAGCGCGGCGCACGATATCTTCAAAGAAAACGGCTATGACGGGCTCAATATCCGCAGCATCGCCGAGCGGATCGAGTACAGCCCGGCTACCATTTACCTATATTACAAAGACAAGAACGAGATTTTCTTCGCGCTCCAGTATGAAGCAGCAGCAGCCAAGCGTGACCACCTTTTGCCCGCAGTCAATATAAAAGACCCCTGGGAAAGGCTGATAGAATTCGGCAGACTTTATATCGATTTTGGCCTCAAGCACCCGGACTGGTACGACCTCTTGTTTCTGACCCGTGCTCCCATGGAACACATTGAAAATCAGGAATGTTGGACCCTCGGTTTGGCTACGCACGCTTTTTTTGTGGAAACGGTGCAGGCCTGCGTAGAGGCCCGATACTTCAAAAGCGCCGATTCAAGCACGATTGCCTATACGCTTTGGTGTCATGCACATGGTTTGGTTTCGCTTTTTGTTCGGGAAAGGATGCGGATGTACCCACCGGAAGAACGCGGAGTGTTGGCGAGAAAATCCTTTGCAATGATCGTGAAAATGGCGGAGTCGCTGTAAGGGAGATAAAAGACCTTCCAAGTTTTAAAAACTTGGAAGGTCTGGGCACTACTTGAAGATTTCGGCCAGCGGCAGTTCAATCTCTAATGCGGGGTCTTGGAGTACCTCGCGGTAGGAATAAACCTCAAATTCGTCAGGATTGGAATAGACATACACTGATTTTGGGTCAGGAAAAACGAGCCAGTAGGACTTCACCCCGGCATCGAAATATTCGCGGCGTTTGATGAGCAGGTCAATGTGATTTTGTGTGGGCGAAAGGATTTCAATAATGCAAATTGGCAGGTCTGTCATCCTAATTTCTTCCTCACCCATAAACTCAGTGTATGGGTAAACACATAAATCTGGTACTCGGTCTCGAATTGGCAAGTTCAAAGACACTTCAGTTAGTACGGTGTAATGGTCTGAATAGCGGCGGTCGAACTGACTAAGAAGTCGGCTTTGTATAAATGAATGATGTTTGCTGGGCATAGGTTTTTCGCGTTCGGTCTCGTATTCAGAAAGCGTTGCAGTTTCTTCCGTAAACATGGCGTATAATTTTTTACAAAAGTAAGCAAACTATTCAAGTTGTGAAACCTTACCTCGAAACAAATGTTCATCAAATTTTAAGGCATCAGGAGGGGCAATACTAACTATTGCTACGATTCAACCCTTGAATTCGCTCATTCAAAGATTTTCGCGTTGGCAGCTCCAGAAGGCTGCGTTTTTTTGCAGTATCAATAAACATTGTTCAGAAAGTAAAATACGTTTTGGAAAATAGACCATTCAACATGAACAAATACCGATTCTTCGCACGTTTTACCCGCTTTACCCGCCGAAGCCTTGGCGTAGGCGGGTTCCTTTTCGCCCTTTCCTCCCTCTCTGCCCAATCGGTGATACTTGAAGGCTATATCCAGGAAGGTTTGTCTGCCAATCTTGGATTGAAACAACAAAACCTGGATATTGCAAAAGCACAGGAGGCTGTGCGGCAGTCAAAGGCTTTGGGTAAGCCCAAACTGACTTTCGATGCGAACTATACCGTGGCAGCTGGTGGAAGAAAGATCGACTTCCCCATAGGCGACCTGCTCAACGATGCTTATGACAATTTGAATGCACTGAATGCTGTGCCCGGAAATTTGCCTCCCGGCGTAATGCCGGACATTTTCCCCACACTGGAAAACCAGCAAATTCAGTTCCTGCCCAACAATTTTCAGGAAACCAAAATCAGCTTTGCCTACCCGATATTCAATTCCGACCTGAAATACAACCGCCAGATCCAGGGGTTTTTGTTGCAAAGCAAATCAGCTTCAAAGGCGGTCACGGAACATGAGCTCCGTTATCAAATCACCGAAGCTTACCTGAATTACCTAAGCGTTTTGGAGGCGGAAAAAATCTGGATCAATACCAGATTGGTACTTGCTGAACTACGTCGTTTCAATGAAAGCCTGGTTAATAACCACGTAGCAACCCGGGACGTGGTAGCTACCGCCGATTACGAACTGAGCAAGGCTGACCATGAAATCTTCAAATATAAAAGCCAGCAAAACACCGCCCGTGCCTACTTCAACTATTTGATAAATAAAGATTTACAAAGTGAAGTGCAGGTAGATTCCACATTGTTGAGTTCAGCTGTCCCAAACTATGAGGCTGTTGGATTGATACAACAAAGTCTAAGCAACCGCCCCGAATTCGCCGCGCTCAGCGCTGGGCAGCAAGCCGCAGAAACGGACGTTCGCCGGAATGCTGCCAATTCCAAATTGCCGGATTTTTACTTTGGAGGCTCCCTGGGTTTTCAGGGTTTTGGCTACAATTACAACAAGGATCAGGCCTACGCCTTGATACAGCTTGGGTTGAGTTATGAGCTCTTTGATGGAGGCCTCCGGAAAAGCAAAACACAGGAAGCCAGGCTGGAAGCCGAACGCCTCCGCAACCAAACTGCACAGGTGCAACAACAAATCGCACTTCAAGTAACATCCGCCTGGAATGAATTGGAAACTGCCCAAAATACTTTTCAAACCGCTCGAGTCGGGCTTCGTTCTGCAGAAGAAACCTTTCGGATCGTCAATAACAAGTACCGTGCAAATCAAGCCTTGTTGTTAGAGTTTCTCGATGCGCAAAACCGCGTGACGACGGCTCAATTGCAACAATTACTGGCTTGGTCTGAGGTACTTATTAAAGAAGCAGGTTTGAGAAGAGCGGCGGGAATTTAACTATGAATTATGCACGATAAACTATGAAAAAAACAACATTTAAAACCATCGCAATCCCCGTACTGCTTGCAAGCGTAGCTTCCACTGGACTATTCGCTTTGCTCGGCGGCTGTGGCTCCAAACAAAACACAGAAAAGGTTTTGGAATCGGTTGTTACCGACGAATCGATCCCTGTCCGAACTGCACCGGTACAACAAAAGAACGTGGCCTTGCCCATTCTTGCAAGCGGGATACTTTCTTCTTCGGCAGAACAGAGGTTGTCTTTTAAAATTGCCGGGATCATTCGCAAAATTTATGTAGATGAGGGTGATCTGGTACGACCCGGACAACTGCTTGCGGTATTGGACAAAACCGAAATAGACGCACAGGTAAATCAAGCCCAACAAGGCTTGACCAAAGCCGAACGCGATCTGGCACGGGTAGAAGGGCTTTACCGGGACAGCAGCGCTACGCTTGAATTGTTGCAAAATGCCACAACAGGGCGCGATATTGCCAAAGAAACGGCAAGGATTGCCACCTTCAACCAGCAATATGCTGAAATCCGTGCCACACGTGCCGGTAAGATCATAAAAAAACTGGTGAACGAAGGCGAGATCACAGGGCCGGGCATGCCAGCATTTGTACTCTTTGAAACGGGAGCAGACGATTGGGTCGTAATAACTCACGTGAGCGACCGGGATTGGGCCAGGCTAAACACAGGCATGGCTTCGAGCGTAAAGATGGATGCCTACGAAGGGGTTATCTTCAAGGGCAAGGTAAGCGACCTGGCCCCTGCTGCTGACCCTGCCAGCGGACTTTACCCGGTGGAAATCCGCATTCAACCTCAAGGCAAACGATTCGCGCCCGGATTGTTTGCAACAGTAGAGATAATCCCTGACAAATCAAGGCCTTATGTGGTAATCCCCATTGAATCAATTGTGGAAGGCAATGGCCAGCAAGCCTTTGTTTTTGCCCTGCAAACCGATGGCGTGAGTGTTAAAAAAATGCCCGTTCAGGTGGCATTTATAGAGGAGGATCACGCTGTAATTGCATCGGGCCTGGAGGGTGTGACTGAAGTGGTGACGAGCGGAGCGCCGTATTTGAGTGAGAAGAAAAAGGTGCGAAAGATGTGAAGGCAATAGTGAAAAACTTTAGACAGTCGCGGCACAAAACATCACGCGAAAATCAATAGCTCGTCAATTATTATTCAACAATTGAAATGAAAATCGCCGAATTTTCCGTCAAGAATCCCCAGTTCACTTTCATCGTCTTTTGCTTTGTGATGGCGCTGGGATTGGGTTCGATGTTCAACATGCCACGGGCCGAAGACCCAAAGTTTGCGCCGCCTGGCTACAATGTGGTGGTGGTTTACCCCGGCGCAGGACCGGCAGAAATCGAAAACAAGATCACCGACAAGCTGGAATCCAAACTTGGGGCTCTGGAGAATATTGACCGGATGCGCTCGCTTTCGTTCAACGGCATTTCGGTACTCACCATCGAATTCAAACACGGGGAAGACACCGACAAAAAATACGAGGAAGTAGTGCGCGAAGTCAATGCCGCCCGCGCTGAATTGCCTGAGGACATCTATCGCCTTCAAATCCAGAAGTTTTCCTCTTCCGATGTGCCTATTTTACAGGGTGCGGTGGTGTCAGAAAATGCCACATGGGCGGAATTGCGGCGCGAGTCGGAGCGTTTGGAAGAATCCCTCGAAAAAATACCAGGCATCAAAGGCGCCGAAACCTGGGGGTTCCCAAAACGTGAGGTCCGAGTTGCACTCAATCTCCCTAAAATGGCCGCTGAAAATGTACCGGTGAACCGGGTACTTGGCGCTTTGCAAAGTGAAAACCTCAGTATCCCTGGGGGCTCTGTCAATGTGGGCAACCGCACTTTTAACGTAGAAACCAGTGGCGATTATCAAAGCATTGACGAAGTGCGCAATACACTCGTAAACGGCCAAAACGGTCGGGTGCTTTATCTTCGCGATCTAGCCGATGTCAATTGGGCTTACGAAGAAAACCGGCATCTTGCCCGAATAAACGGTACCCGCTGTGTATGGGTGACAGCGCGGATGAAGGATGGGCAAAATATATTTGAAGTGGGCAAAACCGTGAATGAAAAAGTAGCAGAATGGCGCAGTGATTTGCCCAAAAACATGGATTATGCCAAAGTTTTCGACCAAAATGATTCGGTAAGCAAACGACTCACACGGTTTGCCAAAGACTTTGGAATAGCCATTTTGCTCGTGCTGCTGACACTCTTGCCACTAGGTTGGCGCGCCGCTATGGTCGTCATGGTATCCATTCCGCTCAGCATCGCCATCGGGCTTTTTGCACTTGACCAGCTGGGCTATTCCTTGAACCAACTTAGCATTGTGGGGCTCATCATCGCGCTTGGCATACTTGTGGATGATTCTATTGTAGTTGTCGAAAACATTGAGCGATGGCTTCGGGAGGGCCATTCCAGAAAGGATGCGGCCATTCTGGCTACCAGGCAAATCGGTCTGGCTGTTTTGGGCTGTACGGCCACTTTGGTGCTGGCATTTCTGCCCCTCGTATTCTTGCCAGAGGCTTCCGGTGATTTTATCCGGTCATTGCCGCTGGCAGTGGTATTATGTGTGCTGGCCTCGCTGTTCGTTTCGCTCACGATCGTACCGTTTCTGAGCAGCAGGGTGCTTTCCGAACACCACGACCCTCGTGGCAATGTTTTCATGAGGGGCTTGAAATGGCTCATTTCTGGCACTTATGCCCGCCTGCTGAACAAGGCGCTCGAATGGCCGAAAAGCTCCATGCTGGTGGCAGCGGTCATATTCTTCGGTGTGCTTGGATTGGCGGGTAAGGCTGGCTTTGCCGTTTTTCCGGCAAGCGAACGCCCCATGTTCTATATTGATGTGGAGGCAGCCGCAGGTACCAACCTCGAACAGACCAACCGGATCACACAAATGGTTGATTCTGTGTTGAATGAATATGTTGCGCCTGAGTTTCGCGCACAGCATTTATTACCTGATTCCGTAGAGCCTGTTTCAAAATACAAGGGCGGGGCTGCGCAAATTTCCTGGTATGCCACCAACGTTGGCCGGGGCAATCCGCGTATTTATTACAATGTGATTCGGGAGGCTGAGGCATTTGATTACGGCCAGATTTTTGTTCAGTTGCAGGAAAAAACACCACCACCGGTTAAAATTGCAATGATTGACAAACTGCGCGAAAAATTCAATAATGTGCCAGGAGCGGTCATCACTGTAAAAGATTTTGAGCAAGGACCACCCATTGAGGCGCCAATTGCTATTCGTGTTTTTGGCGAAAATCTCGACACCCTGCGCAGTGTGGCCCTTCGCGTTGAAAACCTGTTGTCCGAAACAGAGGGAACCATTTACATCGACAATCCAATCGCCACTGTGAAGACTGATTTGCGGATAAAAATAAACAAAGACAAGGCTGCCACAATGGGAATCCAGGTAGCAGAAATTGATCGCATGGTGCGCCTGGCTATCGCCGGATTGAATCTTGGGACCTTCAGTTCAGTTGCCGACGGGGAGGATTATAATCTTACGGTAACGGTGCCAAAAAGCGGCACAAATCCCACACTTGATGCGCTTAATCGCTTGTACATCAACAATATATCAGGCACATCTATTCCGCTCAATCAAGTGGCCCAAGTGGAATTCAAGCCTTCCCCCAATTATATCCAGCATTACAACAAAGAGCGATTCACGGTAGTGACTGCTTTTGTTAAAAGCGGTTTTTTGGTCGCCCAACTTAACCGTGATTTGGGCAAAAAAATGGCTGAAATGAAAATGCCGGAGGGCTATTCCTACAGAATGGCAGGCGAAGTGGAAAGTGCCGAACGGTCATTCCGCGGGCTTGGGCCTATTATTCTTTTGACCATTTTTGGTTTGCTGGCCGTGTTGATTTTAGAATTCAAGACCTTCAAAAGCACCTTCATCGTATTGTCGGTTATTCCCTTGGGTATCATAGGGGCCATCTTGATTTTGCTCGCTACAGGATATCCGTTTTCTTTCACGGTGGTCGTTGGCCTCATTGCGCTTATGGGCATAGAGGTCAAAAATTCCATTTTGCTCGTGGATTTTACCAACCAGCTTCGGGCGCAAGGGCGAGCCCTGGACGATGCGATCCAGGAAGCGGGCGAGATACGTTTTGTGCCGATATTACTGACTTCGCTCACCGCGATTGGAGGACTCTTGCCCATTGCGGTGGAAGAGAATCCGCTTTATTCACCCCTGGCCTATGTCTTGATCGGGGGCTTGATCTCCAGCACCCTTTTGTCGCGGATCGTGACGCCAGTGCTGTATAAGTTGTTGGCGCCGAGGGTGGTTTGAAAAAGGTCCGGCAGAAATAACCTATGCTCCGAACGCTTTCACCAAAGTCGCTCCAAACGATTTCCGCCTGGTTTGCAAACCTTCAAAATGCCCTTCTGGGGATTGTAGTAAAGTGTGTCTTTGGACGAATGATCGATATTTCGGAACACATGATAGCAGGTTTTCCCAGAGATGATGATAGAGTCCAAGCATATCAGGTCAGCGAATTGCCCATTAAAAGGCGCCCTGCAAAAAAATTGTCCTGAGGAATCGATGAGCAGATGGGCCGAAGTATAATTCCCGATATCAATGAGAGAATCGCGATCTCCTGCTAAGCGGATGCTAAATCCCAAATTTACGTTGGGGCCTTTCAAAAGAACCTCGCGATATTCAATATTGTAGATTGCGCAACCGCCATATACCGGGCTGCCAAAACCGCTAGAATCCAATTGGTCTGCCGCCACCTTCATCGAAATGGTATCGCTGCTGTTATTTAAAAATTCAATGGCCTCCCCTTCCGTATAAGGAATATGCGTTCGAAGGGTTTCAGTGCTCAGGAAGGGGAGGTCTTCATCGCAGCAACTTTCGCACCCATTAATTATAGGGACAAATAGCAGTAAAAAGGATAAATGTAATGATTTCATAAGTAGTTATTTAAAAGATTTTGGATCAGCGCCTCCGGTTTACAAATTCAGGCAATGCCAAATCCTTTTCTGAAACTAACACTTGCTCCAGATCATATTCCCAATCAACCCCAAGGATCGGATCGTCAAAACGCAGCCCCCCTTCGTGAGCTTTGGAGTAGAAATTATCGCATTTATAGGCAAACTCCGCCGTTTCGCTCAACACCAGATAACCATGCGCAAAACCGCGCGGCACAAAGAGTTGGCGCTTATTCTCGGCACTCAACCGGATACTATACCACTGGCCGAAAGTGGGTGAGCCTTCTCGCAGATCTACCGCCACATCCAATACCTCGCCTTCAATGACCCGCACGAGTTTGGCCTGGGCCATTTCCCCCACCTGATAGTGCAATCCACGAAGCACTCCACGGGTGGAGCGCGCCTGATTGTCTTGTACAAAGGACGTATGGACACCTTCTTCTGCCCAAACCTTCTGATTGTAACTTTCAAAAAAATAACCCCGCTCGTCGCGAAATACGGCAGGTTCAAAAACGAGGAGATCGGGAATGGGTGTTGTGGAAAAGGGCATTGGACGGTTGACGGTTGACGGTGGATTTTATCTACCTATTTTTTTCAGGGCCTACTTTTTCGATTTACTTCCCTTTTGCCAGGAAACCATCGCGGAGGGCGTTAGTCCAAGGCTCGGATGCCATTCGGAAGAAAGGTTGAAAGAAAGGTTGTTTTTCAACTGAATGCCTGCTCCAAATCCGATCCGTGTCACCTTGTTGCTGCGCACACCGGCACGAATGACAAGCGCGGAAATGGGCCGATATTCAAGTCCGGCTTTGATCATAGGGTTGCGTTCAAGGTCTTTTTCGGTTTCAAAAGCCATCAGTAAGATCTCGGAAGGTTTCCAGGAGGCGCCTATCCGCAAAATAGTAGGCACCAGGTCTTCGCCTATTTTTTGTTGAAAGGGATTTTGGATCTTTGCGCCGATCCATACATCCGGCAAGGCTCGGGCCAGCAGGCTTAGACCAAAAGTAGCCATCGTAGTAGCGCCGTATTCCTGTGCAGAAGCCCGCAGCACGTCTGCCGATCCACCTAGATAAAATGCCTCGGACAGGCGCCTTCCGTAGGCTAAACGAAAACGTTGTTCGGTATAAATATCGGTAGATGAATGCTCAATACCCAAGCCTGCACCACTGAACTTTCCAATCCCTGCAATTGCTTGAAAATGACCCGTTTGCCAGCCCGTCACACCATAAGGCAAGGCCGATCCGGCCCAAATACCCAGTCGTTCGCCAAGTCCGAGTTGGGCTTCGTTGGAAAGTCCGGCAGAAAGACCTGGCACAGCGATAGTGGCGCCGCCCATCCCCATTGCTGAGGCGTTTTCAAATGGGCGCATGAAAACCTGGGCCTGAAGAACGGAGTGCCACAGAAAAAGTATAACGGAAAAGACAAGTGGACGCATCTTGAATAATTTAAGACCGAGCAAAAGTAGAGAGCCCGAGCGATAGCTGCGCCATACATTTGCCTTTCAAATCAGATTGCCCATGCGATTCCTTCAAGCCATACTCAGCGTCAACGGCAAAGCCCATCCGCTAATGCCTGGCCGTGCTAATTCATTTGAGGATATTTACGTTGATTTCCAACTCAATGAAACACCGGCAGATCAGGGGGCGAGATACGCTATTTTTCTTCATCCAAAACAGGATGTGACTGTACAAAGGCTTGAAATTCAATTCGATTTGCCGCTACCAGCTCAGGCTCGTTTTTTTGCCAACGGCTACCAATCCTGGAGCGAAAGCCGATTTTTAAAGGTCTCGGAAGGTATCCCCCGGTTGCGTTCCATTGCACGGCGACATTTAGGGTTTTATGGTGACGAACACGTTAAAGACATTCCCAGAGGGCAGGGCAAGTTGCATTCATGGACCTATACCACAGTCAGGGTTCCGGGTGAAGCGTCAAACGGGAATAGCCAAAAGTCCATACTGCTAGGCTCGCTCAATGAACGCACTGGCTTTACAATTTTTCTCTACGACCATTCCAAGGGAATCCTCACCGTGCGCAAGGACATGGATAATTTGGCCTTGAAACACTCCTTTCCTGCCCTGGATATATGGGTGGGCCAAGGTGAAGAGCAAACGCTTTTTGACACCTATTTCCGGCTGGCCGAAATTGAACCTCCGATGGCTCCGCAGGCCATAGGCTGGACGAGTTGGTACAATCATTTTACGCATATTTCGGAAGAGATTTTGTTGAAGAATCTGGAGTCTTGTTCTACGCTACTTTCCGAAAGTTTTAAACTTTCGGAAAGTTCGATTCCATACTTCCAAATAGACGACGGCTGGCAAACTTCCGTGGGCGATTGGTTAGAAGTGAAACGAGTTTTTCCAAACGGGATGCGACATATTGCGCTGAAAATCAAAGAAAAAGGCATGCAACCGGGTCTTTGGATCGCGCCATTTGTGGCCTCTGCAAAATCAGAACTTGTGCGCCGCAATTCAGCATGGTTGTTGAAAGACACCAATGGACGCCCCATTAAAGTGGGCTGGAATCCGATGTGGGGCGGCTGGTATTACGCCCTCGATTTTTATCAGGATGGTGTGCGAGAATACCTGAGCGGGGTTTTCCACATGGCATTGGAAAAGTGGGGGTTTGAATTGCTCAAGCTCGATTTTTTGTTCGCAGTAGCGCTTGCTCCTCCGCCCGGAAAAACACGCGGCGGTGTCATGTGGGAAGCCATGGAGTTTCTCCGTCAGTTGGTTGGCACACGGCGCATTCTTGCCTGTGGAGTACCCTTAGGCGCTTGTTTCGGTCTTGCCGATTATTGCCGGATCGGCGGTGATGTGCATCTTTCATGGCAACACCGATTGCTTTCATTTTTACGTCACCGCGAACGGGTTGATACCTTGGCATCACTTCGGAGCACCCTCGGGCGCTGGCAACTCAATGGCAGGGGTTTTTGGAATGACCCGGATGTGTTTATGCTGCGCGCTGAGAACCAAAAACTCAGTCTTACACAACAACATACACTTCTGACAGTCAATGCCTTGCTGGGTGGCCTGCTGTTTACATCCGATGATCTTGGCCGCTACACAGAAGAGCAGAAAGCCGAATTACAGGAGGCACTTTCATGGCGCGGTAGTTTTGTCAGAGATGTTTTTGAGTTGGAGGACGACGTTTATCGAATTGATTTTGAGCAGGAAAGCACCGTTTGGGCAGCATATTGCAACCTGACAAAATCAACAAAAAACATGTTGATGCCCAACGGCACCTGGGCAGAATTGCGTCCTTTTGAAACCTTGGTGCTAAAAACTTAAAATCGTCGCCCACTGGCAAGTCTTTTTAAGATGCCTCGCGGCCATTTCGTATCTTTGCGCCACTGAACGTCAATTATCCAAACGTCTAGCGTCTAATTTACATGAAAAAACTGCTCCTACTGCTCCCTTTTACCTTAATGCTGGCGGCTTGTGCCAATGATTTTGAGGTAACGGCCCCTTGGAAGGATATCCCGGTGGTGTATGCCATTCTTTCGCCCCTCGATCCTGTTCTTTCGCCTAAAGATACAGCCTACTACATCCGGGTCGAAAAGGCATTTGTTGACCCGGAAAGAAGCGCGCTCGAAATTGCGCAAATCGCCGATTCGCTTTATTACCCGGAAGATGCTATTTCTGTATGGCTGGAACGCACGTCTGACCAGAACCGTATCCAGCTCAAAAGGGTGGATGGTGCGCTGGAAGGCTACCCGCGGAATGCGGGTATTTTTGCCGGGCAACCCAATTGGCTTTACAAGGCAAAACCTGTAAGTGGATTTAGTATTGATGCGGGCAAAACCTATCGTTTGGTTATTATACGCAGTGATGGAAGACCTGATGTGACTGCGGAAACTACCGTTCCCATTGATTTTTTTGTGACGACCCCCAATCCTGTTGACAAAAGAATGGGGTTTTACGGTAGGGTTACCACAAAAGTCAGGTGGCAAACTGATGTAAACGGGGCCTTTTTTAATGTCACCATGGTGGTTCGGATCAATGAAAAAATAGAGCCAAACGGATCGCCATTGAGCACACAAACACTGATTTGGGAAGCAGCAAAAAATGTAGAGCGAGATTCAACCAATACGCCGGGTGTTTTTACAGCAACAGCAGAAATGACAGGGACAAGTTTTTATAATTTTTTGGCGCAGAATCTTCAAAGGCTTCCGCCTGGCCGAATTCGGCAGTTTAAAAACATAGACATTATCATCGAAGGCGGAGGCAGGGAGATCAAGGAATACCTCGAAACAGTTCAGGCCAATTCGGGACTTACAGGGGCTGAAACGTATCCAAACTACACCAATATTTCCGAAGGCTATGGCATTTTTACCGCGAAAAACCGCTCAGTTTTTCAAGGTGTACTGGTAGAACCCAAAACGATAGACTCAATGAATTTGAGTTCCATAGTTGACACCCTGGGCTTTGTAAAATAATTTGCCGCTGGTTATAAATAACCATCCATTCCTGCACGCAGGGCTGCCGTTTGTCAGCCCTGCGTGCTTATTTGTGTGCTAAAATCTTATTTTGTAGAATACAGGTGATTATTTTTGATTGAAACTAAAGTTAATATAAAAATAATTATTCACAATTTTAAAAATAATTAATTACCCGTTGAACAGGCCTAATCAAGCACTTTGGATTTTTTTGCACCTTTTGCAATTAAAAAAGATAAAAAATCGATTGTTTTTAATAAAATTTACTTCAGAGTTTAAGTAAAAGACTTAAAAACCCTGCTTTGATTTCATGTTTGTTTGTAAAAAAATATTTCACAATGGTCTAAAATTGTAATTGCTTGTCAACCTGAATTTATGCCACATTTGTGGTAATGAACGGTGGTAATAAAAGTATTGCCGCCTTGAGATATGTTCATGGGATTATACAATTCAGGTGAGAGAGCAAGTCCTTCCAGCAATGGTAAGGACTTGCTAAACCTGAAACTGCCCCGCTCCACCTGCCTCTTATTCAAAAAAACCACCTATGCGCCCTTTCGGCCAATCTTCACAAAGAATATATTGAAGCCCGAAAGGCCCCCTCACTCGAAATGTTCATGGGATTATAATTTGTTGTTTTACCAGCCATGCCAAATGAGGCGTGGCTTTTTTGTTTTAGCAGTATCTTTACCCGCCGAAGCCCGACAGGGCGAAGGCGGGTCCCATCGAAGCCCTCCAGCGAAGGCGGGTACCCATCGAAGCCCAAAAGGGCGAAGGCGGGCACCCATCGAAGCCCTCCAGCGATGGTGGGTACCCATCAAAGCCCTCCAAAGGAAAGGCGGGTTTTTACATCACCATCCAACCCTCCTGAGCAAGGGCGGGCTCAACCACGCACACCATTTAAAATCTCGGATATGTCAAATACAACAGCCGAAATCAAACGAGTCACTACGCACACCATCCAGGGGATGAAAAATAACGGCGAAAAGATCGCCATGCTCACCGCCTATGATTATTCGACAGCCTGTATTCTGGACGAGGCGGGTATTGATATTTTACTTGTCGGCGATTCGGCGTCCAATGTGATGGCCGGCCATGAGACCACACTCCCGATCACGCTGGACCAAATGATTTATCATGCCCAATCTGTGGTAAGGGCAGTAAAGCGCGCTATGGTAGTCGTGGACCTGCCATTTGGTAGTTACCAGTCGAATTCCGAGATCGCATTGTCGAGTGCCATTCGCATCATGAAAGAATCAGGGGCGCATGCCGTGAAACTGGAAGGCGGGGAAGAGGTGGAGGAAAGCATCCGGCGCATTCTCCGGGCAGGCATTCCGATCATGGGACATCTTGGCCTGACGCCACAAAGCATTTACAAATTTGGAACATATTCTGTTCGGGCTAAAGAAGACGAAGAGGCGCAAAAACTACGTGACGATGCCAAACTTTTGGACGAACTAGGATGTTTTTCGCTTGTGCTGGAAAAAATACCTGCCCAATTGGCAAAAGAAGTGTCAGAAAGCATTGAAATACCCACCATAGGAATCGGTGCAGGAAAATATTGTGATGGCCAAGTATTGGTAACTCAAGATATGCTTGGCATAACCAAGGAATTCAAACCGCGTTTTTTACGGCGCTATCTCGAGCTTTTTGAATCGATAGGAACTGCGACCAAACAATATATTTCAGATGTGAAGCGCCTTCGATTCCCCAACGATTCGGAGCAATATTGACAGGGTATCAAGGGGGTGATTGCCTGGGCTTTATCGGATAAATTGGCAATTGTTTTAAAACTCTGTTTACCTTCACCACGTTAAACTGCAGGCTTATGGCCTGTTTTTTTTTAAAATGGCTTTTATCCCAATATCTAATGGTTTGGGAGAAGCGATTTTGGGTCTAATTGCATCTTTCAAAAGTTGCAAGTTTTTTTTCATTTCACGTAGTAATTAAGGATATTTCATGAACAAAAAATTACTCCCTCTTTTGGTCTTTTTTGCCCTTTCTTGGGGTTATGCAGTGGCTCAGGTCAACCCACCCTGTCCTACACCTCCTCCTCCTGGTGCCGAAAACTGTCAAGCGTCCTGTGTTTATTGCGACTTTGACGGATACATGGGAATCAACAATGGTACGCCTTCAGGAGGAAATACCGTATGCGGCCAGATCGCACTTCACAACGACCAATGGTTTGGCTTTACGGCCGGGTCTACCACGATTGAAATAACCTTATTCCCAAGCAACTGTGTTGATGGCAATGGCCTTCAATCAGCATTTTTTGACGACTGTACAGATGCTGATGCCCTGGTCTGTAACCCTGGCTCACCGGGTGGTGGTAATCAGCCCCTGATTTTGAGTTATGATGGCTTTACCATAGGAGAAACCTATTTTTATATGCTTGATGGTTGGAGTGGCGACGTGTGCGATTTTGAAATCGACATTTCGGGTGGCTCGATCACGCCACCTCCACCAGACAATGCCCTTCAACCGCAAGGCCCTACCATGGTGTGTCCAGGTGCAGTGGTCGTTTATCAAATTGACGACGTATTTGGAGCAGGCAGTTACTTGTGGACTGCCCCGCCCGGCTCGCAGATTAATGGTTTGGGAGCTAGTTTGAACGTAGATGCGCCGGAAGGAACAATGGTAACCATCACTTTTGGTACTCAGGGCGGCAACGTTTGCGTGCAGGCCGACAATGCCTGCAACCCGGCTTCTTCCCAAATTTGCCTCCCGGTGACGAACATGCCCATTCCGACCACTATACGAGCACCTATCACTGTTTGTTATGAAGACACCCCCTTTACCTGGGATGAAGAACCATTTCCCATGTTGACGGCTCCGGGCTCTTTTACGTTGACTTCTACCCCTTATCAGTCCTATTTGGGCTGCGACAGCCTGGTGAGACAGACCATCAATATCAAACAAATTCAACCGACCAACCTGGGGATAAAGTACACCTGCGCGGGTACTTGTTTTGTGCTTGCAGGTGAAAATTATTGTGACGCAGGCAATTACAATGTCTTGTTTGAATCCTTTCAGGGTTGTGATAGCGTCGTAAATTTTTCATTAATTGTACTTGACCCCGTAGCAGTGATTCCGCCGCCCCCCAATTCTATTGACTGCAATAGCGCAGGCGTAGTCTTGAACAGTACAGGTTCTACACCACTTGGTTCAGCTTCTTACAATTGGACAAACTCAAACTGGGGTTCCTTAGGGGGTGGGCAGACCTATAATGCGACCCTCACGGGCACTTACCACCTTATTGTTACCATGCAGGCTGGTGGCATCCAATGCCGGGATACGGCCAATGCGGTTGTCACAGGCAACACGATAGCACCTGGCGCGACCGCTACTGCTGGCAACATAAACTGTGTAACACCCTCAACCACACTGATGGCAAGCTCCCCTACCAATGGGGTAAACTATACCTGGACCGGGCCAGGCATCACTCCGGGCAATCAGTTCCAACAAAACCCAACGGTTAGCCTGCCAGGTGTTTACGAAGTAGTAGTGAGAAATCCTACTAACGGTTGTACGTCTTCTGCTACCGTGACGGTAATAGGTGATATTACCCCGCCCGCTGCCAGTGCAGTAGGCGACACCATTACCTGTATTCAAACAAGTGTAACCATTGACGGTATTACAAATGTGCCAATGCCTGGCTGGAACTGGGCTGGTCCTGGGATCAACGCTGGAAATCAAATGCAGGAAAATCCCAATGTCCTTATTGACGGCACTTATTCTGTTACCGTAACAAATACATCAAATGGTTGTACCAATACCAGCACTACGGTTGTAACCATCAATAACACAGCCCCTATTGTTACGGCCGGCCCGAACCAAACCCTCACCTGCACTACGCCCAATGCAATTTTACAGGGTGCGGGTAACGGAAATGGCCAACCAATCACATTTGCATGGACTGGACCCAATAACTTTATGTCTAATATCCCACAGCCAAGTGTCAGTGCGGGTGGTACCTATATCCTTACGGTGCTGAACACATTGAATGGATGTGAAAAAAAGGACACCGTTGTAATCACAGTTAACCAAACCCTGCCCATTGCGAGTGCTGGAGCCGATTCGACCATTACTTGTGCTGAACCAAGTATAAGACTGATAGGTAGTGGTTCGAGCAGTGGACCTATTTTTACTGCTACCTGGAATGGCCCAGGCATCAACGCGGGCAATTCCAATCAGTATAGCCCAACCGTAGATCAGCCGGGCATCTACGATGTGCTCATCACGAATATCGTGAATGGTTGTACAGACACAGATACGGTTATCGTGAATATCAACACGGCTTTGCCTTCGGCGAATGCAGGTCTTGATGCAACGCTGACATGTTCAAATCCAAACGGAGTTACGTTGAACGGTTCTGGAACTCCGGCATCCGTCACTTATTTCTGGACAGGCCTCGGAGTTGGATCGAACAATGAAACACTGCCCAATCCGACAGTATCCCAGCCCGACACCTATATATTGGTGGTAACCAATCCTGTGAACGGTTGTACGGCAACTGATCAGGTTGTCGTATTCCAGGATGCGAGTGTGCCCAATGCAAGTGCTGGAGGAGACCGAACCTTGAATTGCACCGTGATGAGTGTCAATATTAATGGAGCTGGCTCCTCATCGGGACCTGATATTGTTTATAACTGGGCGGGCCCTGGGATCTCTGGTACTAACGTTACGGCTCAAAGTCCTGTAAACATTACATTGCCTGGAATTTATAATTTGACGGTAACCAACACAACCAACAATTGTGAAAACACCGATATAATGGTGGTTTTACAGGATACCCTTCATCCCATAGCAGTAGCCGGCAATCCATTGATATTGAATTGTTTCAACAACGCCATTGACACGCTTCGTGCTACAGGAAGCAATATGGGCGCCAATTTCACCTTGCTTTGGTCAGGCCCTGGCATAAATGCGGGCAACCAGAACGCTCCAAACCCGGTCATCAACAACCAGCCAGGCGTATACACGCTTATGGTGACCAACAACGTCAACACTTGTACTTCTACGGCCCAGGTAAATGTCAGTTCCAACCTTACAGCGCCTACGGCAGACGCAGGCACGGATCAAACAATTGACTGCATAGCCACCAGCGCTTCTATTGGTGGGAGTTCCTCTTCCGGCCCAAATTTCAGTTACCTCTGGACAGGCCCGGACATAAACAGCATGAACCAAACCCAGGCAACTCCAATAGTTGCATTACCAGGGACATATACCCTGGTGGTGACAAACAACACCAATGGTTGTACCGCCTCCAATGATGTGTTAGTAAATACGAACGCTGTTTTCCCAAGCGCCTTAGCTGGCAACGACGGGTTGCTGACCTGTGCCAATCCAACAGCGGTTCTGGATGGCTCAGCCTCCAGTTCAGGGGCAAATTTCCAATTGGTGTGGACGGGTCCCGGCATCAACGCGGGCAACCAAAACCAAGCTATGCCCAACGTGACAGTGCCTGGCACCTATGTTCTTTCTGTAACAAACACGACTAATAGTTGCATAACAATTGATACTGTAGCGGTGAACGAGAACAAAGCCATACCAGCTGCAGCAGCGGGCAATGACTTGATTTTAGATTGCCAAACTACAAGCTCCACACTTGATGGAAGCCTTTCAGAAATAGGTCCTAATATTCTTTATTTCTGGACTGGGCCTGGTATCAATGCATCAAATCAGGACGATCAAAATCCGCCGATAGATCAACCTGGAACTTATACCTTATTGGTTACGGACAGTGATAATGGCTGTACCGCTACAGATTTGGTGGTGGTAACGCAGGACAATGTGGACCCAACTGCTTCAGCGGGCATAGACATGCTTATTACATGTGCAAACCTGACCCAAACACTTGACGGTTCTGGCAGCAGTACTGGTGCGATTTTCACCTATGCCTGGGATGGCCCAGGTATCAATTCCGGAAATTCCACTTTGCAAAATCCTACAGTGGACCTTTCTGGCAACTATACTGTAACCGTGACAAATACGCAAAACCATTGTACCGATACAGATGTAGTATTTGTAGCCCTTGACAATACAGCTCCGCTGATTGCTCCTGGCCCCAGCCAAACCCTTACTTGTGCTGATTCTACAGTTCAACTTGATGCGACCCAATCGGCTTCTGGTCCCAACATCAGTTTTGCATGGACGGGTCCTGGCATAATAGGAGGTGTCAACAGTCCTACTCCAACGGTCAACCAACCAGGGGTATATGTTTTGACAATAACAGACTCTAACAATGGCTGCACTAATGCCGGTTCGGTTGGCGTGAACGAAGATGTGATTGCCCCTGATGTAAGTGCCGGCAACGACCTGATTATTACCTGTGCGAATGCAGCCACTGGGGTAACCCTAAGTTCGGCTGGCTCGAGCACAGGCGCTAATTACTCCTTGTTGTGGAGCGGTCCGGGCATTACCCCGGCCAATCAAAACATGCCAAATCCGACAGTATTATCACCAGGAACATATACGCTATCCATCCTCAATTCTGTAAACGGCTGTTCAGACACCGATGAAGCCATCGTTACTGCCAATCAAACCCTGCCTACAGCGAACGCCGGCTTGGATCAGGTCATAACCTGTGCCGAAACAAGTGTTGTTTTGGATGGTACCGGTTCCTCCACTCCAAACGGCACGCTGGTTTTTCAATGGGATGGACCTGGCATCAATGCCGGTAACGCAATGGGCGATATGCCTACCGTATTGCAAAGCGGTACGTATTCCCTCACCGTTACGAACTCTGCTACAGGCTGTTCCGCAATTGACCAGGTGGTAGTGACCCTGGACAACCTGCCCCCTTCGGCTACCTCAACGTCCGAAATCATCACTTGTCTGGATCAGATCTCTACCGTGACCGTGACCAGCTCCCTTCCAGGTTCTACCTATAATTGGGAAGGTCCCGACGTAAATCAAAACAATAAGGACGACCAAACCCTTCAAGTAGATGTCGCGGGCCTTTATGCTGTTACTGTAACGGCTCCCAATGGCTGCACGACCACCACAAGCACCATTGTGCTGGAAGATTCTGAAGTGCCTCAAGGCAATGTGGAAGGCTCTGTGCTAAATTGTCTCAACAATGGCAGCACCACCATCAGTGGCGAAGTAGTTTCACCCCCTGGTTCAACTTTTGCATGGACAGGACCGGGGATTGTAGGGCCTCTTACAACCAATACTATAACGGTAACGCAAGCGGGCACTTATACATTCACCATTTCTGCGCCAAATGGCTGTGTGCGGCCTGTTTTTGCAACAGTAACTTCCAATTTTACACAGCCCACAGTAGTTGCCTCAGCGCCTGAAACCATTGATTGCAACACTTCGGAAGTTATCATCAATGCAGCCGGAAGTTCAACAGGGCCCAATTTTACCTACGTTTGGTCCACAAACGACGGCAATTTTGTATCCGGAACCAATACCCTTACACCTCTGGTTGACGAACCCGGTTTATATCAGTTAGTGGTTCAAAACAGCCAAAATGGCTGTACTGCGAGCGCTGAGGCGGTGGTACAAATTGACCCGGCAGTACCAAGAAGCTTTAACCTTGACGTGAAGAACATCCGTTGCTTTGGGGATACCAATGGCTCAATCACTGTGAATGGGGTTCAAGGTGGCACCCAACCTTTCATTTTTACCCTTAGTGGCAACACGGGTTCGGCAAACAACCAATATACCGGCCTTTCTGCGGGCGTATACCTGCTCACGTTGGAAGACGCAAATGGTTGTAACCTTGACACAAGCATCACCATCTTTGATGCCGGGCAATTGCAGGTAGATCTTGGACCTGATATCGAACTCAGTCTGGGCGAATTGGCAACCGTTACGGCACAGATTCAAACCACCGTTGGGATTAACTCTGTTATCTGGAATTATGCCCCCGGATGCATTGATTCTGTTCCGTATTGCGAGACCTTTACCTACCAGCCTTTAGACTCTTACCGTCACCGGATCACGGTGGTGGACAATAATGGTTGCGAAGATCGCGATGAGATTTTGGTCGTCGTCAAGAAAAATGGCCAGGTATATGTGCCCAACATCTTCAATCCTAACAGTTCGCTCAACTTCTCTGTAGGCGTGTATGTAGGAATAGATGTAGCAAAAATCAACAATTTTGCGATCTACGACCGCTGGGGAGATCAAGTGTTCCAGGTGGACGAATACATCCCGACGCCAGGCAATGTTGTAGATGCCACCAAGTCGTGGGACGGAACCGTTCGCGGTGAAATAGGGCAGCTTGGCGTGTATGTTTGGGTTTGTGAAGTAGAATTTATCGACGGCCAAACGAAATTGTTCAAAGGCGACGTGACGCTGATCCGATAAATCAATTTTAAAATAATGCTAAAAAGCCGCTTCTCCACCAATGTGGCGAGAAGCGGCTTTTTTTAAATTCACTGGTCATGATACTCACCCATCCATTTCAACAGGTTTCAGCCGAAACTTTCGACTGGCTCATGTACTGGTCAAGGATCCTTTTTTGGATAGTTTTTGGGCTTTTTGATTATTAACCTTGGTACTTACCACTTTGATTTTATGAAATTTGCTCTTGCCCGTTTCACGCCTTCCATAGGAGTGCTGCGATAATGCTCTAATTCGATGATATAATACTGTAAACCAGCGAGTTTTCTTAGTTTGAAGATGCCTGGAAAATCAATGGTGCCATCGCCAAACTCGATGGTTTCGCGCTTTTCGGTTGCGGCAAGGTCTTTGGCATGGCAAAGTTCCCAACGCCCAGGGTAAAGTCTGAACCAATCCAGCGGGTTGTGGCGGGCAAAACATACCCAATAAAGGTCCATTTCCATGGCTAATAATTTCGGGTCAATTTCTTGCAACAGCCATTCCATCAACAACCGCCCGTCCGGGCCACGCTGAATGAATTCAAAATCATGGTTGTGATAGCCGAATCGTATTCCGGCTTTTTGAGCATACGCCGCACCGGCAGCCGTTAGTTTTGCAATTTTTTCCACCTCCGTCCGCTCATTTTCCTCCACCCAGGGGAAGATGATATATTTCTGACCCATGGCCACCGCGTCGTCAATGGCGCGTTTGCCCCGGTCAGAAAGACTTTTTTGTCTTTCGTCAAAGTCGGCCAGGGTAAAATTGCAGTGGCTTGAAGGCATGCTCAATCCATTGTCCCGCAGCATTTTTATGTGTTCGGCTATAGGGACAGTTCCGAACATTTTTCCATCCTGGTAACCATACCCTTCTACCTCCTGGTAGCCCATTTCTGCCACGGCTTTCAGGATATTTGCCGGGTCTTTTGTTATTACATCCCGGATGCTGTAAAGCTGCAGGCCAAGGTGACGAACTGGTTGTGAGAGGGCATTGACAGTTTTTGGCATAATGGCTGTTCCGGCAAATGTGAAAGCAGCGGTTTTTAGGAATTCGCGGCGCGGCAATTGGTCCATCATTGAAAAAATTTGATGCAAGAAATGAAAAAATATGAAATGCAACCGAGGCGAAAACCCAACTGCACTTTCCCACTTTTCAGAGCATCCGCCTACCTTTGACCTATGAAGAAAAAAATCGTGGTCCTCACCGGTGCTGGCATCAGTGCTGAAAGCGGGATCAAAACATTCCGGGACAGCGATGGTTTGTGGGAAAACCACCGTATCGAAGAAGTGGCCACGCCAGAGGGTTGGGCTGCCAATCCGGAACTTGTGCTGGATTTTTACAATCAACGCCGCGCTCAACTCCTACAGGTAGAACCCAACGACGGACACCTGGCATTGGTTGATTTGGAACGAAATTTTGACGTACACATTGTTACCCAGAATGTGGACGACCTGCACGAACGAGCCGGAAGCACCCAGGTGTTGCACCTGCACGGCCAACTCCGACAAGTGCGCTCTAACCGCTATGAACAACTCGTGTACCCTTGGGACAAAGACCTTCAATTGGGTGATCTGTGCGAACGAGGCCATCAACTGCGACCTAATATTGTGTGGTTTGGGGAGTCGGTGCCTATGTTAGAACCAGCTGCTGAGCTGGCCGAACAGGCAGATATTTTTCTTATAATTGGCACATCTTTGCAGGTATATCCCGCCGCAGGGCTAATGGGATATGCCCGGCGAAACATACCTTTTTATTATGTGGATCCACGGCCACAGCTCAATTTTGAATTAGGTTCAATGCCAAATCTGACCGTTATAGAAGAGCCTGCCTCCACCGGTGTACGGAAGCTGGCGAAGATGCTGAAAGTTTGATCGGGGATCTGGTTATTGGAGGATTTGTTGAGCGAGAACTCGACCATCGGTTTGGTGGCAGAAACAAGGAGGATGGAAGTATTCAGATAACGATACAGATGTAAAACTGCATTCGAGTGCCCAATCTTGTTTGATCGAATCCCCAAATAAACATATCCACAAATACCCCAACCCACAAACAACCCAGTTTTCCGCTCATGCAGATTCGCGCCCGGCTTACCTTGCTTTTTGTGCTGATTGCAGCGGGGATCCTCGCAGGGGTGCTGTTTTCCGTTTACGTATTGTTTAAAAAAAACACGGAAGATGCATTTTTCCGAGGCCTGGAGTCAAAGGCAGAAATGACCGCTCAAACAGCCCTTTCAGGATCGGTCGCACTTGATCCATTGACTGCCAATTGGATAGCACCCGATGGAGACACCCTACCCTATCAAGACAATATCAGTATTTTCAACAATGCTTATGAACGCGTGTTCTCTCTGCAACCAGGCGCTCCTCCTGTGACCGCGAAAAACCTGCAGGATATTTTTCAAAAAGGAGAAAGCCGCTTTCAATACTACAATTTGATGGCACTAGGCCGAAAAGCCAACAGCCTTGGCGGTGCGCCTTATGTGGTGGTTGTGGAAGGTCATTGCGACCCAACACAATTGACCCAGTTGCGCAATATATTGTCGATCAGTTTTATTGCAGGCCTGATTTTGGTTGCGCTCGCGGGCTGGTATTATGCCGGACAAGCGCTCGCTCCTGTATCCCGAATCGTTGAGGAAGTTGAAAACCTTCAGCCCGATGACCTGAGCCGAAGGGTGGACACCGGTAATAATCGCGACGAAATAGCCAGACTTGCCGAAACTTTTAACCGGCTGCTCGACCGGGTGGAACAGGCGTTCAAGATGCAACGGATGTTCCTGTCCAATGTGTCGCACGAGTTGCGCAACCCGCTCACTGCGATCCGTGCACAACTCGATGTGGCTTTACAACGTGAACGGGAGCCAGCTGCATATCGTCAAGCCTTGCAAAGTGTATTGGAAGATGTTCGATCCTTGGGTGAAATGGAAGAAGAACTACTTCAACTTGCATTTATATACAACGACCCCAAGGCCATTCCATTCAATGAAACCCGCCTTGACGAACTGCTTTGGCAAGCCAAACAAAAACTTCAAAAAAGGTACCCTGAATATGGCTCGCGCCTTGAGTTCGGAGAAATGCCCGAGTCTGACAGCAGCCTGATGATTCGCGGCAATGAATCCCTGTTGCTCACAGCGATCCTTAATCTGATGAATAATGCCTGCAAATATTCTCCCGACCATCAGGTGCTGGTACGGGCTGATTTTCAAGCAGATGGCCGCCATATCGTGGAGGTGTGCGACCAAGGCCCGGGTATTCCGGTTGAAGAACAACGCCTCATTTTCGAGCCGTTTTTTCGAAGCCCGCGCCACCTCCAAGTTAAGGGAACAGGAATAGGCCTTTCGCTGGTGCAAAGTATTCTGACGCTCCATAAAATTATGCTTTCTGTCGAAAGCCCGACCACCGGTGGAACGGTTTTCAAACTTGTATTCCCTGGAGCAGCATACCTTGGCGAGGATTCTTCAATCCTATGAGGTATTGCATCTCCCCCATAGATTTCTTATCAATGACAATATCCCCTTTTTCAACGATCTTAATTTCGCGTTTTCTTACGCTCACAAAAACATGAAGCACACCATTTTTGTATTCGGTACCCTGTTTTCGCTCCTCACATTTTCCTGTACCGCCCAAATTCCAGTACGCGAAATAAAATTACCCAACGGAAAAATTTGCCTGTTGCTCGACAGCCTGGAGGCAGGTATTGCCATAACTCAAGATAGATACGATGGTTATTTTGAAAAGGTAAATGCTTCTGAAATGTCCATACAGATGCACAAACCCCTCAAGGCCAGTCACACGCGCGAAACACTTTTGCCAGCATACCTTCAATTTTTGAAAACTGATGTGGAAGGCTTTTCCGCCGAAGATTCAAAATTTATCCAGGGTGTAATAGAAAAGGTCTTCCACACGGTGAGTGGTGTTTCGGCTGATATTTTTCCGGACACCCTGATATTGGTCAAAACGAAAGGCAAGCATTACGGAGAGGGTGTGTGGTACACCCGCAATAATTGTATCATCATTCCTGCCGATGAACTTGGAAGGCGCAAAACCACCCCCTTTACGACCACGATGTACCACGAACTTTTTCATGTCTGGTCGCGTCTAAATCCAGCTAAAAGCGACCAAACGTACCAGCTCATTGGTTTTGAGGGCATTGGATACGAGAACCTGCGGTTGCCATCCGAACTTGCTGCCCGTGCTTTGTACAATCCCGATGGCGTGGATTTTGCCCAAAAAATAGCCCTGGCACAAGCCGATGGTTCTACGATTTTTGCTATCCCGATCATCTATTCCAACCACCTGGGCTGGACGGACACGCAAAACACCTTTTTCGCTTATCTGGAATTCAATCTTTTTCAGGTTGAAAAACAACCCGATGGCACATGGGCTGTGTTAATAAAAGAAGACGGGTTTAGCAGCCTGCTCAATTTGCAGGGCCAATCGGATTTTTTCCGTCAGATCAAGGACAACACCGGTTATATTATTCATCCTGACGAAGTGTTGGCCGATAACTTTGCGTTTATCATGCAGGAGCGAAACGGGCAAAAAGTATCGCTCAAGTTTTCTGCGGAGGGCAAGAAGTTGTTGGCGGATTTGGAGGCAGTGCTGAAAGCGAACTAACAATACTGGGTCGTATTGAAGCCATATTTTATAATAACATAAAGAGCCATCCCAAATTGTTCCTTCGGGATGGCTCTTTATATTGGCAGGATAATCGCTGCTTTTTACTGCGGGTTCACTTTGATCAACTCCACCTCAAACATCAAAGTTGAGTAGCCCTTGATGGCGCCACCGCGGCCACGCTCGCCGTAAGCAAGGTTGTAAGGGATAAAGAATTTGAACTTGTCGCCCTCTTTCATGTATTGCAGGCCCTCGGTCCAGCCAGGAATTACACCGTTGAGCGGGAATTTGGCGGTTTGGCCGCGATTTACAGAACTGTCGAAAATGTAGCCGTCAATCATTGTACCGTGGTAGTGAACTTCTACTTTGTCCGTTGCCAGGGGCGACACGGTACCTGTACCGCGCGACATTACCTCATATTGCAGTCCGCTGGCAGTAGTGGTCACCTCTTTTCGCTTCTTGTTCTCCTCCAGGAATTTAGCGTTGTTCCCTTTCCACATCCCGGCAGAGATAGACTGTTCGATTTTGGGGGCATTTTCTGTCGCGAATTTGGTTGGTTCTCCTTTGAGCACAGCGTTCAGTGCTTCGAAGAAAAGTTTGGCGTTCAGATCTTTGCCGAGCATTCGTTTTGCTGCTTCTGCAGCTACCATTCCGTGGGCGTAATTGAGGCTGTCCAACTGAGTTTTGAGTTCCGTTTTTTGAGCAAAAATGCCTGTTGCTACCAACAATAATACCAGCGAAAAAATGAGTTTTTTCATGTTTAAAAATTGAGTTGAAGGTTAAAACCTGTTTTTAAGTAAATTGACAGAAGGATTCAGGTGCCTGCTGTCTTTGTCATAAATGATTCCAAGGATTTCATTGCTGATTTACTGACTTTGTCTTTCAAAAAACCGGTACATCCAAGCAGCCATCCTGTCAGGCCCAGTGATTGGCGGCTCCAGCGCCAAAAGTCAAAATGGTCATGATGGCGATAAATCAGTCCATCTTTGAATTCAAACTCGGCTTTGATGATGTTGTGAACCTTCCGACCGGTTTTCGAAAAAGTGTACCAGGCTTCCCAACGCGCGCTCCCTTTGTTTTCGTCAGCCTGAACGTCACTGAATTCAATACGCAAGTCTTTCCCGGAAGTAACCAGCATTTGCCACATCGCGCCTGCTTCTTTTCCAGATTTTAAGTCAAAAGCCGGATCTTTGAATGTGGCTTCCGGGTGATAAAGCGAAGCCATCGTTTCGTAGTCCTTCTTTTGGAAGGCGGTGTAGAATCGGGTGACAAGTGCTAATGAGGTCATTTCGTTGTTAAAGTCATTGGGTCATTGATCGCATTTACTTTCCGTGACAATGTTTGTACTTCTTCCCGCTACCACAGGGGCAGGGGTCGTTACGGCCCACTACTTTTTCTCGGATGATAGGTTGGGTGCGTTGTACCGGGCCATTGTGCCCTGCGGATTGTGCGGCGCGTTGTGCAGCTTGTTGTGTTTCAGTCTGTTGTTGCTGGTTGTTTGTGCGTAATCGTCCGGCCTGGGCGCGGCGTTGTGCGTCTGCTTGTGATTGAGCCGCTTGTGCGCGGCGCATTTCCTCCTCGGTGGGAAGCGCCAGCGAGCCTTTTAGCAGGAACGAAGTCACCTGAGAATTTATATTACCGATAAGCCTTTCGAAGAGGTTGTAAGCCTCCATTTTATAGATCACCAGGGGGTCTTTTTGTTCAAATGAGGCTCCTTGCACCGATTCTTTCAGGTCGTCCACTTCGCGCAGGTGTTCTTTCCAGGCGTCATCGATCAGGGCAAGCGTGGCCACTTTTTCAATGTCGCGCATCACAGTTTTGCCATTGGATTTGATGGCATCGTCCATATCGGCGCTCACATTGTAGCCCGCTGTGCTGTCGGTAAATGGCACCACGATACGTTTGTAACGGTGGCCATGTTCGGCATAAACCCGTTTTATTTCGGGCAAAATTCGTTCGCCCACCTGCTTTGATTTGTGTTCATAAAGCCCCAGCACCTGATCCTGAAAAGTTGCAAGGACAGTATCAAGGGGAGCAGACTTGAACCAGGCCGCATCCATTTCGGGGTCAACCCCTATAAGACGGATTCCGTCGAGCCGGAAGGTGTCGTAATCGCCGTCCTGCCGATGTACATACACCAGTTCAGAAGTAATTGCGGTAAATGCGTTGTTGATATCAACAGCAAGGCGGTCTCCAAACAGTGCATTGCGGCGTTTTTTGTAGATCGCTTCACGCTGAATGTTCATTACATCGTCGTATTCGAGCAAACGCTTACGAATACCGAAGTTGTTCTCTTCCACCTTTTTCTGTGCCCTTTCGATGGAGTTGGTCACCATGGAGTGCTGAATCACATCACCCTCTTTGTGACCCATTTTATCCATCAAACCTGCAATTCGATCACTTTGGAAAAGGCGCATCAAATTGTCTTCGAGCGATACATAAAACTGAGAGGAACCGGGATCACCCTGACGCCCTGCGCGACCGCGCAACTGCCGGTCCACACGCCGGCTTTCATGCCTTTCGGTACCGATGATGGCCAAACCACCCGCATCTTTTACACCTGGCCCCAATTTTATATCAGTACCACGGCCTGCCATGTTGGTAGCGATGGTGACTTTCCCGGCCAGACCTGCTTCTGCAACGATTTCAGCTTCTCGCTGGTGTTGCTTGGCATTCAGCACGTTATGGTCAATTCCGCGCATTTTCAACATACGGGACAACAGTTCGGAAATTTCCACTGAAGTAGTACCTACAAGACAAGGGCGCCCGGCATCGCGAAGTTTGCCGATATCTTCAATGACTGCGTTGAATTTTTCGCGGGCAGTTTTATAAACCAGATCTTCTTCGTCTTTACGGGTGATCGGGCGGTTGGTGGGCACCACTACCACGTCAAGTTTATAGATGTCCCAGAGTTCTTTTGCTTCCGTTTCAGCAGTACCCGTCATGCCCGAAAGCTTGTGGTACATTCGGAAATAGTTTTGAAGGGTTACCGTGGCATAAGTCTGGGTGATCTCGCCAACTTTCACATTTTCCTTAGCTTCAAGGGCTTGGTGAAGGCCATCTGAATAGCGGCGGCCTTCCATAACACGACCCGTTTGCTCGTCCACAATTTTCACCTCTCCTTCCAGCACGATGTACTCGTTGTCTTTTTCAAAAAGTGCATAAGCTTTCAGGAGTTGTTGGATGGCGTGGATGCGGCGGCTTTTTACGCCATAATCCTGGGATAGCTTCTCCTTGGCTTCTATTTTTTCATCATGGCTCAAATCCGTATCGCGGTCGATCTCCATGAGGCTGAGGGCGATGTCGGGCATGATAAAAAAGTCAGCCTCGTTGTTGAAACGGGAAAGGTACTCGACCCCTTTTTCGGTGAGTTCGACCTGGCGGTTTTTTTCGTCGATATGGAAAAGCAGTTCGCGGTCCACTTCCGGCATCCGTTTTGCGTTTTCCTGCAAATAGATGTTCTCTGTTTTTTGGAGCAATACTTTCATACCCTCCTCACTCAAAAATTTAATCAGCGGACGCGCTTTTGGCAAGGCTCGGTGAGCGCGTAAAAGCGCCATTCCTCCGCCGCCTTCTTCTGCTTTTAAATTGCCGTCGGCAATGAGTTTTTTGGCCTCCGTGAGGAATTGGGTTGATATTTTGGTTTGTTCCTCAAGCAGGCGTTTTACAGTAGGATTGAGTTCCAGATATTCCTGGTCTTCAGCACCGCGCGTTACAGGGCCTGATATGATGAGTGGCGTACGCGCATCGTCAATCAACACGGAGTCCACTTCGTCCACGATGGCGTAGTGATGCTTGCGTTGCACCAACTCGTCAGTGCTGGTCACCATATTGTCGCGCAGATAATCGAAGCCAAACTCGGCGTTTGTGCCAAAAGTAATGTCTGCGCGGTAGGCCTCGATACGGTCCTGGGAATGTGGGCGATATTTGTCAATACAATCCACGGTGAGCATTAGAAACTCATAGATCGGCCCGACCCACTCGGAGTCGCGTCGGGCAAGGTAGTCGTTCACTGTTACAATGTGCACGCCTTCACCGGCCACGCCATTGAGGTAAGCGGGCAGGGTTGCAACGAGGGTTTTGCCCTCACCCGTGGTCATTTCCGCGATTTTACCATCATGAAGCACCATACCACCGAGCAGCTGCACGTCATAGTGCACCATGTTCCAGAGTATGTCGCCCCCGGCCGCTACCCATTGGTTTTTCCAAAAAGCCTTGTCGCCGACGATACTGATATGCGTTTTACCGGCTTTTGCGGCAAGGTTGCGGTCGTGGTCCGTGGCCGTCACTTCCAATACTTCGTTTTGAGAAAATCGTCGGCTGGTTTCTTTCACTACTGCAAAAGCTTCCGGGAGGATGCTTAATAGCACGTCTTCGAGTGCTTTGTCGCGGTTTTTACGGAGTTCGTCCACCTCTTTGAAGAGGGTTTCTTTGTCGTTAAAATCTTCGGCATCCAGGGCTTGCTGATTGACAGTACTGATCTCAGCATCAATATCGCTCAAATAATCTTTGATGCGCTGGCGGAATTCGAGGGTTTTGTTTCGCAGCGTATCGTTGGAAATGGATTGATAGTCCTCGAAATATTTGTTTACTTCGAGTACCATCGCCTGGTATTGCTTAAGGTCGCGGTCTTGTTTTGTGCCGAGTATTTTTTTTATGAATCCGAACATCTATGTTATTGTGCTAATGTGGGCAAAATAGATAATGAGGCCAATGTGGCCACAGGGGTAATTTGGAAAAAAGGAGGCTACCGTCAGTACGGGTAAACGGACCAGGCCGCAAAGATAATTCTACTTTGCCACATTGGTCCCAGAGAGGATCAGCGTCCGTAGAGATAATCAGTTGATGTGCATCCTAAATAACACCGTTGGATTGCCCTGCACATTTCGTTCCATGCAAGAAAAAAAGAAGGATTTTGACATATTGGCAGAGGTAGCAGGTTTCCTTCCCCAAACGCTTCTTTTTTTGGCAGAGAATGACCTTTTTTTGACGCATTTATTTGCTTTTTGACAAATTTTTTAAAAACGATGCACAGGTTTCAGGGTAAAATCTACCTTTGCTGTTTATCCTGCTATAATGCAAGGCGTGAAAGGCTGGTTTGCCTTATCTGACGCCCGGCGAGAAGGAGGGCATTTTTAACAATTTTTTTCACTAAACAATTTGAAAGGTGGAATACGGGAATTTTCAACGGAGAGACAATGACAATCGGGACAACAACGACCGTGGCGATCGCGACCGCGGTGGGTTCCGCGACCGCGGCGGCGACCGTGGCGGTTATGGCAGCGGCGGTGGGTTCCGCGGCGGCAGCGGCGACCGTGGCGGTTATGGCGGCGGCGGTGGGTTCCGCGGCGGCGGCGGCGACCGTGGCGGTTATGGCGGCGGCGGCGGCGGGTATCGCGGCAGCGGCGGCGACCGTGGCGGTTATGGCGGCGGTGACCGCGGCGGCGATCGATTTGAGGATGAAAGCGTGTTTTCCAAGCGTGTTCGTGCGGGCAAACGCCGTACTTACTTCTTTGACGTGAAAAAAACGCGCGGTGAAGATTATTTCATTACCATCACCGAAAGCACACGCCGGGAAGACGGTTTTGGCTACAAACGCCACAAACTTTTTCTTTATAAGGAGGACTTCAACCGTTTTGTAGCTTCGCTCAACGAGGTGGTAGATCATGTTAAAACGGAACTCATGCCAGAGTTTGATTACGAAGAGTTCGATCGTCGTCAAGCTGAATGGGAGGCTCAAAACCGCGATAACGAAGACGATGCCAACGAGGAGGATCAGGACGATAGTCCGAAAGACGAAAAGCCCAAATCCCGGGCAAAGGCTGAACCAAAAGACGAGGGCGACGAAAAGCCTGAGGAAAAAGCAAAAGACGACGACGAGATAGAAGACGATTGGAAATAACACGGCAGTTCTAAGTTGTTGTAACTGAACGACTTTAATAATGTATTTATAAGGCGAAACACCTGCTGAACCGTGGGCGTTTCGCCTTTTTTTGGCACATGCCAATCCAACAAATCCACCATAGCCATGCATCCGATTTATCCCCATCTTTTCACACCGCTTGACCTGGGTTTTACCACCCTTCCCAATCGTGTGCTCATGGGCTCCATGCACACAGGGTTAGAGGAAAAAAAAGACCAGCTTATGGCCCTGGCAGAATATTTTGCAGCACGCGCCAGAGGTGGTGTCGGCCTGATGGTTACAGGTGGCATTGCTCCGAACCGGCAAGGATGGCTGGCGCCCTTTGGCGCCAAAATGACTTCGCGCAGTGAAGTAGCGAAACATCGAAATGTGACCACTGCGGTACACGCCGAGGATGGAAAAATATGTATGCAATTGCTCCACGCTGGCCGTTATGCCATGCACCCTTTGCTTGTCGCACCTTCTCCTTTGAAAGCCCCTATTTCCCCCTTCAAGCCATGGGGTATGAGCCCCCGTCTCGTGCGGGCCACCATCAATGATTTTGCCAGCGCCGCAGCACTTGCCCGCGAAGCCGGCTATGATGGCGTTGAAATAATGGGAAGCGAAGGGTATTTGATCAACCAATTCATCGCTCCACGCACCAACCACCGAAAAGACGAGTGGGGCGGAAGTTTTGAGAACCGCATTCGATTTCCAGTCGAAATCATGCAAAAAGTACGGGAAAAGGCGGGAAAGGACTTTATTGTCATCTTCCGCATCTCCATGCTCGATCTGGTGGAGGGCGGCTCGAGCTGGGAAGAAGTGGAGCAGCTCGCGTTTGCGATTGAATCTGCAGGCGCCAGCATCATCAATACCGGCATAGGCTGGCATGAAGCGCGCATACCTACTATTGCTACTATGGTGCCGCGCGGCGGCTATGCATGGGTCACGAAGCGATTGATGGGCAAACTCAGCATTCCGCTTATCGCTACCAACCGGATCAATACACCCGAAAAAGCAGAGGAATTACTGCGCGATGGTTTTGCGGACATGGTCTCGCTCGCGCGGCCATTTCTGGCCGACCCTGATTTTGTGCGCAAGGCCCAGGCCCAAAAATCTGAGGAGATCAACACCTGTATTGCCTGCAACCAGGCATGTTTGGATCAGATATTCAAAGGCAAAACAGCCTCTTGTCTCGTAAATCCCAGGGCTTGCAAGGAAGCGCCCATCCTCCACCGCCCAGCGTTCGCTATCCAACGCCAAAAAATAGCCGTCGTCGGTGCAGGCCCAGCCGGGCTTTCTGCAGCCACAGAATATGCTGCCATTGGCCGAGAGGTTCATTTGTTTGAGGCCTCAGGGGAAATTGGCGGTCAATTCAATATGGCCAAGCGGATTCCGGGCAAGGAAGAGTTTTATGAAACGCTTCGATATTTTGGCAAAATGATTGAAAAAAACGGCGTTTTGTTGCATTTAAATACCCGGGTCGACGCCGATTTCCTGATAAAAAACAATTTTTCGGAAGTGGTGCTGTGTACAGGCGTAGTGCCCCGTACCCCCCGCATTGAAGGCATCGAACATCCCAAGGTGCTTTCTTACCTGGATGTATTGTTGCACGGTAAAACAGTTGGCAAAACTGTAGCGATAATTGGTGCGGGCGGCATTGGGTTTGATGTGGCCATGTACCTCAGTCATCCTTCAATTTCCAATTACCAATCCGAATGGGGCATTGACCTGAAGTATGAACATCGCGGAGGCCTCGCCAAACCAGAGCCCCATGTCCCCGCCCGACAAATCTGGATGCTTCAGCGCTCTAAAGGCAAGGTAGGCGAACGCCTCGGCAAGACAACGGGTTGGGCACATCGCCTGACCCTTAAAAATCGCAACGTGCAGATGTGGAACGCCGTTGAATACCTGAAAATTGACGATTCAGGCCTCCATATTTCTATAAATGGAAAGCCTCAAGTACTTGAGGTAGACAATGTTGTAGTGTGTGCCGGGCAAGAATCCATGCGAGATCTCTACGCACCACTGGTAGCCGCTGGCCTTAATATCCACCTCATTGGAGGCGCCAAAGAGGCGGCTGAACTGGATGCAAAGCGGGCAATTGAAGAGGGCTATTTGCTTTGCCAGCCAGGTTAACTTGAATTGGCGGCGAATGCCAAGCTGCAATGTCGGCTGCACTTCTTGTTGGTGCTAACGTGAGCATGGACTATGTGGCCGCGCTTAATCGACCATGTGGTCGGGTAGGTAAGCCCGTTGCCGGGCTTTTCCCCCCAAAGAACCGGACGTGCGGCTTTCACCGCATCCGGCTCAGGCGAATCACGACGTTCCAGCGAAGGAACGCGGCTTATGTGATGCTTTTCGAGCAAGTACAGGTGACTTCAAAGCTATGTTATTCTGGTGAACTTGGATATGACAAAACGGGTGTAAAATCACAAGATTTTCCAACGTGTACGCCC
>JBJXGO010000203.1:0-2777 GCA_046160345.1 Saprospiraceae bacterium | reverse complement strand
ACTGCGAATTTGCCGCAAATACCCTGGGCTGCATCGTGTTGTACGGCACGCCAACCATGGCTAACGTGGCGCCCGACACCTTTGATCTGGGCATCACGGCTACGGTCACTACGGCGCTAGGCCCTATTCAAATAGTATTTCCCGGACAAGTTGCGCCTGGTTCCCACTATTACCTGGCCTTGAAAACAGCGGAATGCCTGGTGGGCAATTATGACCTGGGGAGCCAGTTCACTTTGTTGAAAAACGCCCCAAACCCTTTTGGCACCCAAACCCTTATCACAGCAGAATCGCTTACTGCCGGAGCATTTCAGTTTGAGGTGTTCGACCTGCTCGGACAACGGGTTTATATGCAAAAACTACAATTTGAAATTGGCCGCAACGAATTCACTTTCGATGCAGGCGATCTTGCCAACGGCGCCTATTTCTATACGCTCAGCAACCGCGACGGAAAAGCGGCCCGCCGCATGGTAATAGCCAGATAGTATGTATGAACTATGAACGATGAACGATGAACGCGCCTATATCATAGTTCATCGTTCATCGTTCATCGTTCATAGTTCATACATTTTAATCCCTGCTCTCAGTCGGTCTCATCGAAAAGATGGTTGCCTTTAATCCAGTGCCAGCCAATAGTTTATCTGTTTAGTTTTCAAGACTTTAAACAGCTTACTTCAAGTTGGCTTTCGTCTTTTGTGTGCAACATTTTTTCACTTTTCAACCGGTTGTATCTATGCGACAGCTTCTACTAACCATTTGTTTTTCCACGATTTTTATTACCAATCTCCTTTTATCGCAGTCGGGCTGCCCGGGTTGCGTGGTCAGTGTACCCGCCAGTTTTCCCGCCGACACGATTTATCTGCCCGATTTTCCGGATGGGGTAAAAGGCACGCCCTACGACCATGACGTGTCCTTCAGATTGCCCAAAACGACCACGCCCGTAAATGCGGTTGACAGCACCACCCCACCAGGACTTACGATCACCAAATTCGAGATCGTCTCCCTGGAAGGATTGCCTGCGGGGCTGTACTGGCAGTTGAACCAATCGGTGTTTGACCCGGCTACCCAAACCGATGGCTGCATAAAAATTTGTGGGACGCCCCTGGAGTCGGATTCATTTGAATTGACCGTGAAAGTCAAAGCAACGGTGTTCATCATTACCCAGGAAACGACGTTTCCAATGTCGATTTATATTGCCCCTAAGGTCAGTATGACCGATGGATTCTCTATGACCAATCCCACGGGTTGCGGCAGCACCACGGTGACCTTCACCAACAACGTGCCTTCCAATGACCTCGATGGTTATAGTTACCTCTGGGATTTTGGCGATGGCTCCCCGATTTCAACAGCAGAAACTCCCGATCCACATTTTTACCTGCCTGGCACCTACGAGGTTGCTTATCAAGCAATTGTGGACACCGCAGGCTATAAGTTGGAAAGCATTCGGGTCACAGACGTTGACTGTACCGACCCGCCGTTTTACGGAAACCCGGACCTTTATCTTGAGATCCGGTCGCCCCAGGGGGATATTGTATTCAACTCTTCGCCGGCCATCAACAGCACCTCTTTGCCCTATATTTTCCCGGTCAATATCCAGCTTGGGCCGGGCAACTACCAGCTGCAAGTATGGGACGATGATGCCGGTATCAAAGGCACCGACGACAATTGTGGCACGCTTTCGTTCAATATCCTGAGCAACGGAACTCTGGTGGCAGGAGGCCTCACCGTGGATATGAACATCTTGCACCCGATCGACACCATTATTTCGCGGGACACCGTAATTGTATATCCGCAGCCCGTGAACCCAAGTGTGAATGCTCCCAATGGCCTGTCTGTATGCCAGGGATCTAATTCATTGGTGCTCACATCCTCCTATACCTTTGGAAATCAATGGATATTGGATGGAAATACGATTCCGGGCGCAACGGATTTTGTTTTTATGCCTATGCAAAGCGGCGCGTATCAGGTGCAATATATTTCGCCAGATGGCTGCGTGGCCACCTCAGACACGGCCAATGTAGCCATCCATCCGCTGCCCTTGCCGCCTGTTTGGTACAATTACAACAACTCGCTTCGGGTGAGCAACCCGGCCAATTTGCCTGCCCAATATTCCCTTCAATGGTACAATGCCGGTTCGCCAATCCCCGGCGAAACGGGCATTTGGTATTGTGCCTTACAAAGTGGAAACTATGGGTTGGTAGTGACTGATCTAACGACGGGTTGCAGCAGTTCCCACACGGCGAGCGTGACGCACAACCCGAATTTTGACTGCCTGATCGGCACCGGATCTCCTGTTATTCAGTCGTTTGACATCATACCCAACCCAACTTCAGGTACGACATTATTGCGTTTGCAAACGCCGTTGAAAAATACTGGTCTGCTCCGAATTTGGGACGCTACCGGGCGCCTGGTGCAAACCATGCAAACTGAACCAAACGCTGGCAGCATTTTGATCGAATTTGGCGCCTTGAGTTCAGGCGTGTATGCCGTAGAGATCCTGGCAGAAGGCTTTCATGGATTGGGGAGAGTGGTCAGGATGTAGCAGTAAAATGCGAAAATTGAAAAACAAAAGCCCTCAGGCATTACACCTGAGGGCTTTTTTGTGCCCGGGACGGGACTCGAACCTGCACGACCGATAAAGGTCAAGGGATTTTAAGTCCCTCGTGTCTACCATTTCACCACCCGGGCAAATGGGCAACAAAATTGCGTCAAACTTTCCAAAAAACAAAGTTTTTAGAAAAGAAGGAAACAAAAAAGCCTTTCCGGAATTTCGGAAAGGC
>JBJXGO010000202.1:0-19057 GCA_046160345.1 Saprospiraceae bacterium | reverse complement strand
AGTGGGCCGAGGCGATAGTTGGGGAAGGTGGGGATGGAGAAAGTGTTTCTGGTAGGCAACTCAATTCCATGTTGTTGATACTGGCAAGCCTCGCCGGGTTCATCAGGGCTGTGTATGACGTGCAGTGAGGAAACGCTACCTGTGGAACTAGAGTAAATCTTACCATCTGGCGCAAGTTGCATATTGTAAAACGTAGTATTGAAAGGATCTAAAAAGCCATCATACTCAGCCACTTGCACTCGGCTAGCCCATACATCTGTTGCCTCCAAGTTATACTGATAGGCTTTGGTGAAATAGTTGATGTACAGATAGCGGGAGTTGGTGGAGAAAGCCCCCCCTCCCCAGTCGCCTGTAAAAAAGTGATATTGGCGGTGGTTGTAAAATAGCCCTTCGCAACGGTCAAAATCATAGATGTCTATGTATGCGCCGATTGAACTGCTGATAGTGTTGTAAATAAAGTAATGCGCTCCATTGGGTGAAAAACCTGCCTGTCCTACCCCTTCAACAACAATGGAACCAACCGCTTGACTGCCAACCAAATGAATACCACCAGTATCCAATAACATTCTATAGTACCGGTTTGTATTCCATTCGTTTATCATAATCCACCAGTCTCTACCGTTGGCGTGTTTGACTGCACAAATCTTTCCAACAGCCAGGGTATCTTGCAGCAACAATACGTTTCTTTCGGTCACTTCGCCAAAGCCTCCATTATGCGAAAGGTCAACCGTAGCACTGTACAAATGGGTTGCGTGAACGGACAGAGCACTTGTAAACCCTTCTTGTTCGTAAAAAAACAGCTGTTTGTGTGGCTTGCCAGGCCATGGGAGTATCAATACCCATTGCGAATGCAGTTCCCCACCTGCCTCCAACGCGTCGGTCAAAAACTCGCCGTTCTCCATTATTTCCCAATCTGAGTTGCCAATATGTACGGCATTGGAATAACTTAAGATTTTACCCAAAGAATCGGAAAATGATGTATTTGTCTCCCAGAAATTGAATCTCTGGAGTTTAATATTCTGTTCGACTTTCATCTTACCCTCTGGGAAAGTCAAGATTTGAATACCCCGATCATTGTCCAATATGGTATCATTCTTGTTCCCAAATAGCCAGGTGTTATCGTGCATTTGTGCTGATAGGATTTGGGGGAAGCAAAACAGAAAAACAACAAGTTTTTTCATGGCCAAAAAAGTAGGCCAAGCAAGACATGCTCTTGCTTGGCCTTTGTTATTTTTATTAGTGAACTATTATCAATTTAAGTGCGATGGGTGGTTTCCCTCTGACTTTGATCTCGCAGATATACACTCCGTCCAGCAAGCCGATGGTCGAAAGTGTCGCATCGCCTGTTTCGATGACCCGGTGGATGCGCACCTTGCCATTCATATCAAAGAGGATTACTTCAACGGGCTGCTCTTTTGAAAGAGAAATACCTTTGATCGTTACCACCTCGCTCGCGGGATTAGGCACTAAACTTACCGCCTCAACAGTCGGCTTTTTCTCATGGGCTTCTTTGCGCTCTTGAGTTGAAATGCAAAGGCTGTCGTCCACAAACACCTTGTCAATATTCAACCGATAAAGCGCACGGGCTGCGTAAACCGCGCTGCCGCCTACCAGTGGGCATTGAATGGCAATGGATTCAGCCTCTGCTAACTGCTCTGGATTCAGCTGGGCGATGCCCATGCCCAATGTTTGGAGGTAAAGCCGTTGTGCCGATTTGCGGTTTTGCTCCAAGAGGTTGTCGGCAGGGAGCATATTTGTGGCCAAGTATGAATTAAAAGCTTGTGCGCTGCTAAAGGCCTGTCCCTCTATTTGATAGTCGATCAGTGTTTCTGCGGCGGCTTGGCCATACTCGTGCTCCGTGTTGGCGTTCTGGTAGATCAGTGCCGAATCTCCTGCATTTTGCGCCTGCGCCAAGCCAGCTAGGATTGCCTCTACCGCCAGGCGGTTTCCCTCCAATTGTACCACCGAGGTTTGCAGACCGTTGGCAATGCTGGAAGGGTAGTTGTAGATGCCTTTCGTTACGTATTCGGTTTGGTAATAGGCACCGATTTTGCCATCATTGGCCGTAGCGTAAAAAGCGTCCGTCGAAGCGTTGGCTCCTATCATGCCTTCATAGTCGCTCATGCGCTCATACAGCCTCCGCTCGCTCTCCCATTGCAAGGCCGTGCCATATTGCCCTGCCGAGAATCCGCCAGAGGCAGTCGTCAGGTCAGATTCGTCAATATCCCGATCAGGGGGTGGCGGGGCGTACTGTGGTGCTGTGCAAGGAGCTGCACAATAAGCGTCAACGCCGTCATCATCAAAAAATTCGACTGTTGTAACGTTGGGGGTAGAAATCGCCTCTGGCCAATGCGGTTGTAGCATATCAAGCACCTCAAAACGGGATTGTTGCACTTCGTCAAAGCTCCCCCCATGAAACGCCGTCCCAGAAGTCGGATTGAAATTGTTCCCATAATCAAACTGTGGGCTGATCATCGTCCCAGCCGCACAGAGCAGCGAAGTCCCATGTTTGAGCATATCCGTCACGCGCCATTCGGAGCTGCCACATGCGCCCAAAAAGTAGGAGCCAACTTGATTGCCGAAAGTGCTATTGCAGCAGTATCGGTTACCCGTGCCGATTTCAAGACTGAGGCCGATGGACTCTCTGAGGTTTAAGTCGAAATCGTTGATGTGATTTTGGTAAAGGTAGTTTTCGTGGGTGTTGCAGAGCCTTATCCCGTAGCCCGAATTGCTAAAGAAAGGAGAAGCAGGGGCTTGGAAATCAATGGTGTTATCGTCAATATCCCAGCCGCCGGAACCGTTGAGGCGGATACCGTCGCTCAATGTTCCCCCACTAAGGAAGTGGTTGTTAGTGATGCTTGCCACCCCTGCATCGTCACTCATCGCATTGTCAATATCTATGGCAACTGCATAATGCGGCTGCACGATTCCTGGGAACGGGCTTATGAACATGTTCGTATTATTCTCAATGCGGTGCGAGTTCAGGCCAGCTGTCGGGATCACTCCTCTGCAAAGAATCCCCGTATTCGCAAAACCGATACTAGGGTTGTCACTAATATTGCTACTTTGTACACCACGAGTTTCCACACCTATCCTCATGGCATTCATGGTATTGTTCCTGACCGTTAATCGTTGGTTGTTAAACCCAAAAACACCCGTGCCAACCGTCTCGAAATTACAGTTCAGAACATTTGCTATTCCTCTAGAAGCAACAACCCCGTTCCCGCGTACATTAGCCACATTGGGCACACTTGGTGTATTGATCCCAATGATATTCTGAAAACCAGCTCGATGAACATTGATTACGGCATTGCTGCTGATCACTCCATTCCTAATCAAGGAGAAGTTATTGACAATGCCACTATTGCCAGCGGTACCAACAGTAAGCGATGTTCCATTTGTGACCACGCCAGCAAAACCGCGTAGGGTACTGCTGTAATTGAACAAGCTAGCATCGCAAGGTGGTAGCAGGTTGGCTGTACTATTGAAAGTGTTGCCCTCAAAAGGGATATGTATAACAATCTTTGCCGCGCTGCCTGGGAAAAACACCCCCACGTGGTTGTTGGTATAGACATTTCCGGTTGCGAACAACCTGGTAGACGGGTCTCCAACTTGGCCGAAGCCACCAATGGCCTCATTGGCAAACTGTGCATCCCGTATTGTATTGCCTTTGAAATTGAGGCCGGAGTGAGGGTTGATGGTAATACCGTGCCACATGGTGGAGCAGGAATAAATGGTATTGCCCTCCAGCCGCATAGTCCGGTAAGGGGGGGCAATGGTGCCTACCGTGATCTTAGAGCAAGGCTGCATCTGTACATTGTCGCAGTCCAAGATATCTAAGTTCCGGTCAATGATGAGGTTACCCAAAATAGCTATGCAATTATTGTGCTCGTTTGGCGTAATCTTGTTGTCGTTGTTCTGATCATAGTTGAAGGCTGCTTCTAGGGCCGAATACGGTGTGCCGCCAAGCACGGGGTTGTAGTGCGGGCTGTTGTCGCTGGCATCAATGTTGTAGCCACCAGACGGACAAGAGCAGGTGAAACTTTGTGGTGTGCCACAATCAATGACTGTCACATCTGCTGAGCAGTTCCAGTCAACTGTGGTACAAAGCCCAGTTGCGGTACCACTCAATATAATCATCTCCATACTGCCAATAGGTGAGTTGGCAGGTACCTGCACCTGTAGGGCGATGGTTTGGCATTGGCCTTCTGTTAGGGTGAAAGGGACGGGGGTGCTACCTGCCAATGTCCAACCGGGAGGAAGAACTACTGTGGGCGTTACGAGCGTGAGATCCAAGCACTCTGGCATGCTTGGAGCGCAGACTTCGAAAAAGATGTTGGAGATCGCGCCTTGGCAAACATTTTGAGGGGCGGGATTGTCGCAGGTGATTTCTGGCTCGCAGGTGATGGTGGCGGTGATGTTGTCGAGGAAAACATTACTGCCTGTAGGGACAAAGGTTAGGTAGCATACATCTTGATCGGTCAAATTTTTCCAGATATGGGTCACGTGGTTGTCTGGGCCAAATGTAACATTAAATGGGTCAGAAGGAGGGATGGTTGAAGCAACTGGGAGGTTTCCAATGCAGACGGGGATAAACTCATAGTTTTGACTACAAACAGTGATTTCGATGCAATTATCGGCTATCGGTGTGGCAGGAGCATCAGTGGCTGCGCATGGGGGTGATGTGCTGCCCCAAACGGCCAAAGTTGCAATCGACCCCGTGGCTAAATCTACATCTAGCGTTAATGAACAGCCTGGAGAAATACACTTTTGTAACTCCATAGAAACCGGCTCAACTGCATTTTGATAAGCAGGCCCCCCTCCCATGTGAAGAGAGTGATTGCCATTCAAAGCTTGAATATCGGGGGTTCCAACTTGGGTATTACCTTCAATAAGGAAAGGATAGCCCAACCAACTTTCTATGCCAAGTATATTTGTGTAGTTCTCAAAATCTCCATAGCATAGCAAATTTCCACACATATCTCCTTGATAAATACAGTCAGGGCATAGTTGCTCCAAAAGGATTGTGAATCTTGAATTGTGCATCCTGCAGTTGCAACCCGAAACGCTGTAGTTTAGATCGTACTGGGAGTTTCCCGATTGTAGCGGGTCAATCGTAATGATCCAGCCTGATGAGTTAGCGTTGGGTTCAATATCCATACTAATGTTTGAGGTTGACCAAACTCGGGTGACCAATTGTTCTTGCCCGTTAGTAATATCATTGCACAACAATTCGCTGTTCAGTATTTCTATAGGCTCGTTTGCACAGCCATGAAACACTTGGCTACAACAACCCATCTCCTGAATCTGCCCGGCTTGATCCGAATGAGCGATGCTGTAACACCCTTGGCAAGAAAAGGAGGTCGAATTGATTTCGTACCCCAGTTCGCACAATATCTGCCATTCCTTGAGGTTGACCACACGACGCGTGGTACCTGGAGCGAGGCCTGATGTCATTACAAAAACCTCGGTTTGGCCGTTACATGCCTCACTAAGATGGCTCAGCTTGGACCCGATTCCACCAGTGTTGGATCCATCAATCGCCGCAATGGAATTACCCACGACCACATCGGGTAAATTAGGTACGCAGTTGTTCACTACAATAGATTCCAACTGGGCCAAAGTGGAAATCAGAGGCTCGTTAAGTTTCCAACAATTGCTCGTACCGACCCCACAGGGAGGGTTGGTTATGATCGTCGGGGCAAGCACGGGTTGAACAGTCTGCCCAGGTCCTGGGAAATCGCTTGCAATGTTAAGAACCCTGTCCCAAAGGCTATACGGTGGTATGTTCATTCTAGAGGCAAAACCCAAAACGTGCATGATTTCATGCAGGACAACGGAGTATAAGTCAATTTCATCCTGTGCTGGCTGGGTAGTCCAGTCGATATGCCAAGGGTACATCGTCAATCCATCTGGACTTTGGGGATCGGAATTAATCACCAGACGCCCATCAAATATTTCATTCGCAAAAGGATACACAATGCCCCCATTGATCTTGATAAAAGGCCTGTCAAGGATCATTTCGTCACAATCAACGTCTTGAGGGGCTGAATAAAAAGGGGTTCCAGATCCCAGCACATCAACGCTTTGGATTAAATTTGGGTCTGACTGATGGCTTTCCCACAACACTTGTATTTGCACCGGAGTCGAGGGAATAGCATCACCACAATCCATTTGGTTGTTGTGTGAGACAATTGAAGCAGAAAGGTCAGAAAGCACCTGACAAACTGTCGGCATCATGTTTGCGGGGAAATCCGCGTCCCAGGTAATCGCGAAAATTCCCGCGTCACACGCGCTACCGGAGGCGTTGGATGTTGGTGGTGGGATCAATAAATCCTCTTTGTCATAGGCATTTCCAAACCTATCGATTATCAATGAATCCGGGTTGGAGCCGTTCGGTGGTGGGGCAGACATGATGCCACACTTTAATGATGGAGAACCCTGTGCTAAAAGCCCAAATGGAGCAAAAAAACATAATAATGTCAGGCTTAATAGCCAGGTAAGAAGATGAAGTCTCTTGATTTTCATACTTTTGCAATAGTTTATTTGATCCTATCCAGGTTGTTTCCGGTCGGATAAGTTCACTGGGGGCTTTCTGGGTTAGTCGGGACGGCAGTTGGCGCTGCCGTCCTTTTTCATGATATTATTTGCATTTGCCCAGTCTGAATGATTCGACAGGTAAATATGCTTATACGCTCTCCTTAAATTTCTGGACATTTTCCCGTTTTTTCCAACGAGAAAAAGTGGCTCTGGAACTGCCAAACGAGTGGCAAAATCCAAGACCATAAGGCCCCGACCCAAGCGGGATTAATTTGAGAAAGCCTGGCGGTCAATGGAATGCCTTTCAAGAAATAACAGCAGGAATGGTTGGTGGAAACTGGAATCTGGGAATAAACAGGAGATTAGATCAGGAAATAGACTCATTTGGGCAAAGCAGTTAAATCGGTGATTTGAAAACGATGACAAATATAGTCTCTTTTTCTTGCCTATTCAAAGTTTTTTTCTTTGTATTTATGATAAATTCCGAATTCAGATAATTGTTTGGCATTAAGACAGATTACCCCCCCCCTAACAAAATCATATTTGGGAAAATCCGGTTATCAAAATCTGAGGCCTCACAAAAAATGTTTTTGCCTCCAATTGTTTTACATCCAATCCCTCGTTAGCCCACATCAAAAACACCGCGCAGATCGGATTTTAGAAAGCATTCTGAAAACCAAGCAGGGCGGGAAAGTCACGTCGTAGGTTATGAAAACCGACTATGACTTCCCTTTTTAAAAATAAAATCAAAGCCCGCCGAAGTTTTCATGAACTTCGGCGGGCTTTTTTAAATTAAAAACGGATTTTTGCGCATCACCAATTGATTGGTTACTGGTTACTAGTTAACCAATAACCAGTAACCAATAACTATTAACCAATCACCGACCCGCCATGCTTACCCGTGCACTTATCATCGAAGACGAGCCAGAAGGCTTGGAAAATCTGAAAAACCTGCTCCGTATGTGCTGCCCCGACGTGGAGGTAGTGGCCGAAGGCGGCTCCAATGCCGACCTGGTTCGCCTGGCCGACGACCGCAGCAACCGATTTGATGTGGCTTTTCTCGACATCAGTCTGCCCGATGGACTTGTTTTTCAGGCCCTTCAACAACTCGAAGAATTGCCTTTCGACATTATTTTCGTTACAGCTTACGACAAATACGCCATACGGGCCTTTGAGTTTGCTGCCATTGATTATGTGACCAAACCTATTGAACGCGAAGAACTTATCCGTGCCGTAAGCCGGGTAAAACCGCGCAACACCGAAACCAAAGCCCGACTGGAGGTGCTCCAGCAAACCTACAACCCCAACGCTCCGAATGCCTTTAACAAGATAGGCATCTCGGCCATGGACGGAGTGCATTTTGTGCGATTGGCCGATATTACGCGACTCGAAGCCGAAAACAATTATACCCACTTCCTGCTCAACGGAGGGAACCGCCTCACAGCCAGCCGGACCATAAAAGCATACGAAGACGCACTTACGGGCTTTAATTTTGTGCGCGTGCATAAAAAGCATATTGTGAACATGAATTTTATGAAAACCTACATCAAAGGCGAAGGCGGCTACCTCATTATGGAAAATGGAGAGAGCATAGAAGTCTCCCGCCGACAAAAAGTAAACCTCATGGATGCGCTCAAACGAACCCATGGGGAGACGTGGAAGTGAATGTGTTCAAAGGGATTTCTGAATATTAAAACTATCAAACTACTTAAATACCCTATTGCTTGACATTTACATATTTCACGCAGATGTTACACAGATAACAGACACAGATGTTACACAGATAGATTCTGCGTAACATCTGCGTAACCCATCAGCGTAACATCTGCGAGAACTACGTAGATTAGTTGTTCAAACACTTCAAACCCCTTAAAAATGGGCTTTTTTGATAAATTTTTTAGCAAGGAGAAAAAGGAAGATCTCGACAAAGGACTTGAAAAAACGAAGGAAGGACTCTTCGGGAAATTGGGCAGGGCCATTACGGGCAAAAGTACTGTGGACGTGGAGGTGCTCGACGAGGTGGAGAATATCCTGATCTCCAGTGATGTAGGCCTGGACACTGCCGTGAAAATAATTGAACGGATTGAGGCACGGGTCAGTCGCGACAAGTATTTGAACACGGCAGAACTCAACGAGATCCTCCGCGACGAAATCGTTGATATGCTTGCGGAAAACAATAACGAGGATGTAGAAGATTTTGAGGTTCCTAGCGGAAAAAAGCCTTATGTCTTGCTGGTTATTGGAGTAAACGGCGTTGGAAAAACGACTACCATTGGCAAACTGGCCTGGCAGTTCAAACAACGCGGCCACAAGGTCGTGCTGGGCGCTGCCGATACATTCCGCGCTGCTGCGGTGACCCAGCTCCAAATCTGGGCCGAGCGTGTTGGCTGCGATTTTTATTCCAAAGGCATGAATGCCGACCCGGCTGCCGTAGCCTTTGAAACCACCCAGTTTGCCCTTGAAAACAACTGCGATGTGGCTATAATTGATACCGCAGGGCGTCTGCACAACAAGAGCCATCTCATGCTGGAATTGGGCAAAATACACCGTAGTATGGACAAAAAAATGCCAGGGGCACCCCATGATGTGCTACTGGTGTTGGACGCGAGCACTGGCCAGAATGCTCAGGAACAAGCCAAACAGTTTACCGAAGTTGCGCCCATCACCTGTTTGGCCCTGACAAAACTTGACGGAACCGCTAAGGGAGGTGTGGCCATCAGTATCAGCGACCAGTTTAAAATCCCCATCAGATACATCGGAGTAGGTGAAAGTATAGACAAACTACAAATCTTCAACAAACGCGCTTTCGTAGAGTCCATTTTTGGAGAAAAACAAATTGGTTGACGGTGTACCGTCCACCGTGCACCGTCAACTGTCAACCGTTATGATACAAGTCCTCCATATTTCCGCTGAATGTTATCCTGCTGCCAAAACAGGCGGTCTGGGCGATGTGGTCGGCTCTCTGCCCAAATACATGACCCAGGCAGGGGTGCTTTCGGCTGCCGTGATCCCCAAGTATGCGCTCAAATGGATTCACGGGCGCGAATGGGCCACAGTGTATAATGGAGCAATCCGTTCTGACTGGCGAACCATTCACTTTTCAGTTCAGCAGGAAAAGAGCAATGCACTTGGTTTCCCGTTTTTTGTAGTGGATATTCCGGGGCTTTACGACCGCCCTGGCATCTACAACGATCCAAACGGCTGGCCATACGGGGATGAAATTGAGCGTTATCTGGTATTCCAGCAAGCGGTGTTGCAGTGGGTAATTTCGTTCCCGGAACACGAACGGCCACGGGTATTGCATTGCCACGACCACCATTCTGGGCTCATCCCGTTCATGACCAAATATTCCCCTGATTTTCGGGCATTGTCAGAAACGCCCACCGTTTTTACCATTCACAATGGTCAGTATCAAGGTGCTTTTAGTTGGAAAAACCACAATATCCTGCCATATTATTATGCGTGGGCACGGAGTTATCTGGACTGGAACGGCGCTGTCAACCCAATGGCATCAGCCATCAAATGTGCTTGGGCGGTAACAACGGTTTCGGAAAGCTATCTATACGAGCTCCACGAAAACAGCCTCGGATTGGAGCCGCTTTTTAGACTTGAATGGCAAAAACAGTGGGGTATCATCAACGGTATTGATGCCCAGGTGTGGGACCCGGCAACCGATGCGGCACTTCAATTTCGCCTGGAATCGGAAGACCAACATCCAGCAATCAGCAGTTTCAAACAAAAAAACAAACGGGTGCTTTGCGAATGGTTTGGACTGCCGGAGCATTTGCCCTTGGTTAGTTTCATCGGGCGTATGGTAAATGAAAAGGGCTCCGATCTTTTGCCTGATGCTTATCGGAATTATATCCACGCGGGAGGCTCTGCGACCTTTCTTGTGCTGGGTACCGGGGAAGCATGGACCCAAAACGAATTTCGCTCCATGACCCACCAATATTCCGGCAGAGTAAATGCCGTGATTGATTACAACGAAGCACTGGCGCATCAAATTTATGCAGGTTCGGATTTTCTCATCATGCCTTCCAGGGTGGAACCTTGCGGATTAAACCAGATGTATGCCATGCGCTATGGCACCATTCCCATCGTGCGCTCCATTGGGGGCTTGAAGGATACCGTGCCGGACATTGCCGAGCCAGAAGGCAAAGGCCGCGGCATCCGTTTTGATCAGGCTACCTTAAGCGACATCGGCCATGCGATTCACCGGGGAGCATCCATGTGGCACAATGAACCAGGCATTGTGGCTGGATTGCGCGAACGTATTATGGCCGTGGATTTTTCCTGGGAAAATACTGTGGGCAGATATTTTAGTATGTATCAGCAGATTGGGGGTAGGGTAGAAGTGGTGAAGACGGAGGAACGACCCGCTTCTGCCTCTTCTCTTGTCTCGACTTCGGCGGATAAAGCAGAAACTGTTTTGCCCGCAAACGTTTCCAAGAAGAAAAGAGCCAATGAGTTTATAGCGAAGAAAAAAGGTAAAGACAAGAGCTGACCCTTAAAAATGTGTCGCTTCTAAAAGGTGCCCGAAGAAGGAAAATATTCTATTTTCGCTTTTGAAAACAACATATAATGAAAACCCAAGTAAGATATGGCTGCAAAAGACAAATTCCACGAAGTGCTCAAAAAAGCTCTAGTAAAGGACGGCTGGACGGTAACAGACGCCATACGTTCTAAAAATTGGAGGTAAAAAACAAGAGATCGATTTTGGAGCCGAAAAAATAATTGCTGCAGAAAAAGACGGAAAGAAAATAGCAGTTGAACTGAAAAGTTTTTTGAGCGACTCCCCTTTCAACGATTTTTACGAGGCTTTAGGACAATACATTAGTTATGAAATCGGGTTGTCCATACAAGAGCCGGAGCGTTTACCATTTTTGGCAATCAATCAAATGACAGCTCACAGGCTCGAAAAATATGAAGCTATTCAATTGGCATTTGAAAGGCAACACGTTAGACTCCTTATCTTTGATGTTATAACTGAAACCATTGTGTCATGGCAACAATAAAAGAGAAAATCAAGAACTACCAGCAGTTGCTTATCGGGCTTCTTGAAGAGTATGCGCGCGAGCATTCTGGTAACCCAGAATTGGAAGACCAAATCCTTGCGGACACCGACCGCAATCACTTCCAATTGATTCGCATCGGCTGGGACAAGGACGACCGGATTGAAAATGTTTTGCTTCACTTCGATATCAAGCCTGATGGTAAAATCTGGATACAGTCCAACTGGACGGAAACCCGTGTGGCAGAGGAACTCTTGCGCCGGGGCGTTTCAAAATCAGATATTGTGTTGGGCATGCAACCGCCTACATATAGAAAATATACGGAGTATGCGGTAGCGTGAGCAAGCATTTACCTATGTTGTTGCGCGTCCTCGTCAATGACACCCATAAGGAAGAAAAATAGGAGTTGTTTCAATACTTCGTTCCGCTGTTTATTGTTGGCGGAGATGCCAACAATAGCAAAATACTCGAGCTTACATGCTCTTTGCTTTATGTTTGCTCTGAATAAGAACTTAGTAAGGGTTTTGATTCGTTTAATTGCCCTGAGCTGTAACTTTTCGCCAACAATAGTAAAAGCCAGAAAATACGACTCAGAATGAATTATTTCGAAAAAGTAATTTCACGTTTTATCATCTTAGTCATTTATGTATTTGCGACTCAGATGATTTTCCTTGCAATAATGCTTGTTTCAGGAAGGTCATCTTTTTTTCCTACGGGCTGGTGTATATTTTGGTTCATCTTTTTTTCAATTGCATTTAAGTGTTTTTCATCTTGGGCCAAGTGTTCATTTCATGGGATAATAGGTTTAGGGTCTATTTATGTTTTTATACTTCCAGTTTTATGGTGTCTTTTGCCGTCACCTCTTAACTTAAAAAAACAGTTTATAGGCCTGCGTCAATTGAACGGTGAATACATTGTCTTAGATGAGTTTTGTCATAATAAGTGCCCAGAAGTTAAGAGAATATTAGAAGTAGAAAAGATTGTCATATTGAGAGATATTATTATTCTTTTAGGTATGCAGAAATGTTGAACAGGCAGTCTTTTGACAATACTTGTTGCTCTAAGTTCTTTACAAACTTTTTATCCACTAAAGATTCTTTTTTTTACGCGCCATTATTGCTTTCTGAACTAACTTTTGAATATTTCCCAGTAATTACTTTTTTATTAATTTTTGTTTTGCTTTTTGAATATTACAAAGGGAAAGAAATTTTTGAAGAATCTATAATTCCAATCAGTATGACTTTTGATAAGCGCAGATTTATTCCAGTTGGAACGATTTTTACCCTAATACTAATAATCGAAAATTTATATTATATTGCTGAGGTAAATTCTCTTTAAAAATCGAATTGATAACTGCTTTGAAGTGCACTACAATATCAAAAAAAATTATTTAGCAAAAACGAAAAAACAACACCCACCATGATAAAAATGATCTGCCTCATACTAGGCGGCGGGGCCGGAAGTCGCCTGTACCCCCTTACTGAAAAGCGCTCCAAACCTGCCGTGCCCATTGGTGGTAAGTACCGTTTGATTGACATCCCCATTTCCAATTGTATCAATTCGGGGGTGAAACGGATGTTTGTGCTCACGCAGTACAACTCCGCCTCGCTCAATGCTCATATCAAAAATGCCTACAACTTCGACCATTTTACACAAGGGTTTGTGGATATTCTGGCAGCAGAACAAACCCCCGGAAACTCAGGCTGGTTTCAAGGCACTTCAGATGCCGTCCGCCAAAGCCGAAAACACTATGAACGCCACGATTTTGACTATATCCTGATTCTTTCGGGCGATCAGCTTTACCAGATGGATTTTGAGGCCTTGGTTAGGCACCATATCGAAAAAAAAGCCGACGTGACCATTGCCTGTTTGCCTGTGGATGCACGGGATGCTACCGGGTTTGGCATCATGAAAGTAAACAACGAAGGGTATATTCCTCGTTTTGTGGAAAAGCCCAATGCCGATGTACTGCCCGATTGGGCCAGCGAGGTCAGTCCGCTTAACAAAAAACGCGGACGCAACTACCTCGCCTCCATGGGCATTTACATTTTCAACCGCAAGGCGCTTGAAGACCTGTTCGACAATTACCCCGACGCCACCGATTTTGGCAAGGAAATTATTCCTACGGCCATCTCTGAAGGCCGAAAAGTGGCCGCATATCAATACGAAGGCTATTGGACCGATATTGGTACCATACGTTCTTTCTTTGAAGCCAATATCGAATTGACCGATCATATACCACCTTTCAACCTTTTCGATACCAAGAATATCATCTACACCCGTGGTCGTATGCTGCCTCCAGCCAAATTTTACGGAGGCACCCAACTTAACCGCGCCCTTATTGCTGAAGGCTCCATCATCCACGCGCGAGTCATCGAAGGATCTATAATCGGCTTGCGCTCCCGCCTTGGCGAAAACACGGTCATCAAAGATTCTATCGTAATGGGCAACGATATTTACCAAACCTTGCAGGAAATCGCTACCCAACAGGAAGACATTCCGCTTGGCGTAGGTCATTATTGCCATATTGAACACGCGATCCTCGACAAAGACTGCCGCATCGGCAACAATGTAGTCATCAAAGGCGGCGACCACCTGCCAGACACAGACGCCGATGAGTTTGTTATCCGGGATGGTGTGGTGGTGATAAAAAAGGGCGCCACAATACCCGAAGGCGCACGGATAATGTAGGAAAATGGAATCTCCCAAACGCATACTAGGCATTGACCCAGGTACCAATGTGCTTGGGTTTGCGATCATTGAAGCTGACAAAAAAGCGATCAAAGTTCTTGAAATCGGAGTGATAACCTTTGCGCATGTGAGTATCGACGACCATACGATCAAGCTTCGTTACATCTTCGAACAGGTTCAGGACATAATTCGCCAGCATAATCCAGAGGAAATGGCCATCGAAGCGCCTTTTTTTGGTAAAAATGTACAGTCGATGCTTAAATTAGGTCGGGCACAAGGCGTTGCTATCGCGGCTGGTATGGTAAATCAGCTTACTATTGCGGAATATATGCCCAAAAAGATCAAGATGGCTGTAACGGGGAATGGCAATGCTTCCAAAGAGCAAGTGGCGGGAATGCTGGAAAATATCCTCAAGATGAAATTTTCCGAAAAACACTTCGATGCTACCGATGCGCTCGCCACAGCCCTTTGCCATTGGTATCAATCAAGCAATCCCGGTTTGATGGGCAAAAAATCATTTAAGGGTTGGAAAGGATTTTTGAAGGATAACCCATCAAGAGGCAAATAAATCGCTTCTTGCCTCTCCTTAATTTTCTGACTTTTGCAACACTTATCTTAAAATCTACACAACCGATCAGCGCAAACAGCGTTAACACCAGTTCTACAGATACCCAAATCCACATTTCCACAAACTCACCCGTACGCATGATAAAGATCCTCTGGGCCGACGACGAGATTGACCTCCTCAAGCCACACTTAATGTTCCTCCAAAACAAAGGTTACGAAGTGGTAACTGCTACAAACGGTCACGATGCCGTAGAAATTTACTACGAACAGGCTTCTGACATTGATGTGGTGTTCCTGGACGAAAGCATGCCCGGCCTCACCGGATTGGAAGTTTTGCTAAAGATCAAGGCCCGAAACCGCAACGTGCCAGTGGTCATGATCACTAAAAACGAAGCTGAACATGTGATGGAAGATGCCATTGGCGGACAAATTTCTGATTACCTTATTAAGCCCGTCAACCCAAACCAAATACTCTTGACCCTCAAGAAAATATTGGACAACAAGCGGTTGTTGAGCGAAAAAACTGCCCAAAATTACCAGCAGGAATTCCGCGAAATTTTCATGGAGATCACTGGCGGGCTCAACCAAACAGAGTGGGTGGATGCCTATAAAAAAATCGTGAATTGGGAAATGCGCGTGGATGCCAATGAGGCTACTGGCGTGAGCGAGATACTCTCTCAACAAAAGGAGCAGGCCAATACCGAATTCTCCAAATTTGTGGTTAAAAACTACTTTGACTGGGTGGATCGCAACAAGGAAACGGGGCCTGTAATGTCGCACTCCATGATGCGAAAGCATATATTTCCGCATATCGGAAACGAAATACCTACCATTGTGCTGCTGCTCGACAACCTGCGCTATGACCAGTGGAAAGTCATCGAACCTATTCTAAACGAACAGTTTAGAACTGAAAACGAGGGTTATTTCTTTAGCATTTTGCCCACCGCAACTCAATACAGCCGAAACGCCATTTTCGCAGGCATGATGCCCTCTGACATTGAAAAGAACTTCCCTGATAAATGGAAAAACGACACCGATGAAGGGGGCAAAAACCTGGAAGAGGATTTCTATTTGGGCAAACAAATCGAAAGGGCCTTCCGCAAACCCATCAAGTGGGACTATATAAAAGTCACCAATGTGAACCACGGCAAAGACCTGAACGACAATATTTTAAATTGCCTGAATAACGATATTACGGTCATCGTGTACAACTTTATCGACATGCTGTCTCACGCCCGCACGGAGATGGAAGTCTTGAAAGAACTCGTAGGCGATGAACGTGCTTACCGATCGCTCACACGCTCCTGGTTCCTGCATTCGCCACTCTGGACTGCTTTGCGGAAACTGGAAGGCCGCGACGTTCAACTTTTTGTTACTACCGACCACGGTACCATCCGGGTACAAAGCCCCTCTAAAGTGGTCGGCGACCGGGAAACGACCACCAACCTTCGATACAAAGTAGGCCGCAATCTACAATACGAAGCGCGTGATGTGCTCGCCATCAAGGACCCGCTCAAGGCTGGTTTGCCCAGACCAAATATCAGCAGCACCTTCATTTTTGCCAAAGAGGATTACTTTTTCCTGTATCCCAACAATTACAACCATTACCACAACTATTACAAAAACACCTTCCAACACGGCGGAATAAGCCTGGAGGAAATGATTTGCCCGGTGGTTAGGATGCGGAGTAAGTGAATATAACCACAAAAGGCACAAAAGGACACAAAAGTTTTTATATCTTTTGTGTCCTTTTGTGCCTTTTGTGGTTAAAAAAATCCCCCTCTGCATTACTACAGAAGAGGACATCCCAAAAACCGATTACTTCTTTATATCGGCGGCTCAGTAGCCGTGATAAATCATTTATTTTGCCCTTTAGGGACAAGTCATAGGTTTGAATTTTGGATATGCAAGCAATTGGTCGGCTTGAAACGATCGGAGAACTTCTGGCGGCGGATTAAAAAGAAGAACAAGATTAACACAAAAGTAACGCCACTTTCAATTTTTTAGCGTCCCAAATTTGGAATAAATAATCAATAAACCTGCAAGATCCGAGCGCAGGAACATAGACTATAAATAATTATTTGAGATTTTATTTAACTGATATTCAGCGCCTTGTCTATTGATTCCAAGCGCTCTTGCAGCAATAAATGCTGGGCATTAAAGTGCGCTATCTGGGTCTCTTCATTGGCCAAAAGCGCGTCAATTTCTCCAAAATTGTCTCCAATGCGACCCTTTATAGTCCGCACATAGCCGCGCAATTTGCCTTCCAGCGCTTCGTTCATCTGACTGCGGCCTTTGGCGATCTCCTCCTCGTATCCCTTTACAATTTTGCTGCGTTGCGCCCGCGCTGTAAATCCGGCAAACAATACCCCGATACTGGTCAGCACTCCACCCGTAATGTCGAACACCGCCATTTTTGATACACCCGCCAAAATGAGGCCTATCACAGCCACGCCGCTCCCCGCAGCAATATTGGGCGACACGCTTGCATTTTCAGGGAAAAGCCGCCCGTCGTTGAAACTTTCCGAACGAGCCATGAAGCGTGCAAAAGCCTCCTGAAGTTCTTTCATGACGCCTGCGCGTTTTTCTGAAATGGTCTCGAAAATATAGGAGTCGCTTTTGACCACGGTGTTGGCGGCTCGTATTTTCAGATCGATCATTTTAGCCATTTGCTGCACCGAATCGGCGAGATCCACCACCCCGTCGTTGAGTTTGTTGCGGAGTTCGGCGTTGAGTTGGAGTTCGAGATTTTTTGCCAGGCCGTTTAGCCAATCCGTGATGCTCGCTTGTTTGCTGAAAAGACCCATAAACGACCGTTTCAACAGCGAAGGGAATGACAATCCATCGGCAAGTTCCTGGCCCGTCTGCCGCGTTATACGGTCGTAACCATTGAGGAGGTTTTCAATGAGTATGGTGACGTGGTGATTTGACTTTTTTTCCTGATTGTCAAGCGTTTGTGAGATATCGTTTCGGAATTCGGTGTCTTCTCGGAATTGCTCGGCACGGGTATCGAGGTCACTGCGAAGCCGTTCAAGAATTTGGTGGGAAGTAGTCAGGTTGTTTTTCAACTTCAAGGCCGCACCGCGCCCACCGGTCACATGGGTACGTATATAATCGCGAACGCCTGAGAAATTGCTCTGGTCAAATCTGCCTTCGAGCTCGGCCTTGGCGCTGGTGGCGTAAATGACGGGTTCGGCCATGCCTTTTTTGAGGGCAAAGTCATACAAACCGCGCTCGTTCACCGCCAAATCGGCCTCCGAAAGCAGGTCTTTTTGCTGAAGTATGAAAATGATCTTTTTATGCCAATCGCTGTGGATGAAGTCAAAAAAGTCCCAGGCCGATTGCCGGTAAGGGTTTTTGGCTTCAAAAACGAAAATGACCAGATCGCTGGCGGGAATGAAATTCTCCGTGATTTCCTGATGCCGCTCCACGATGCTATTGGTTCCAGGCGTGTCTACCACCGCGATGTCGCGCAGGATATCAATGGGCAGGAAGATCTTTTTCAGGTAAGGATTCACGATCACGGTCTCCTCTTTTTCGCCGTACAGGATCTGCTGCACGGTGTCGGTCATGGGTTGCGGCGCAACGGCGCAAATTTCCTGTTTGGATTCCAAAAGTGCGTTGACAAAACTGCTCTTTCCCGCCTTTACCTCGCCCACGATGACGAACATAAACGGCTCCGACATTCGGTTGCGCAACTCGCCCACCATGACGGCCAGTTCTTTGTGGCCAATCTCCTGGCTGAGTTGCTGGAGCTCTTTCACGATGTCTTCGCATTGGGCGCGAAGTGCGAGGGTGTGTTGGTTGAGAATCATAAGGCAAACGTAGGGAGAATTGGCGTAAAGTGGAGGTTGGACTTGAAGTCGGGCCTCCACTATAAAGATTTAGAGGCATGCTTCACCGCCCAGTAATTTATCCGCCATGATTTCAACCAATCTGAGCATTGTTCATTTCTCCGTGGGGGGGGGGGGCGATTTTCTTTTGATGCGCCTCGAAAGCTCTTCTGTGGATAGCGATATAAAATCAGTGGGCGTGATACAAAAGAGTTCAGCGCAGCCTGATATATGGCTGATGGCCAGTTCAATATCGCCGTTTTGAATTTTGAAAAAAGAAGGTTGGGTTGTCCTCTTCCCCTATGCCGCAACCGCTCTAAAGTAGAGAGTGTTCATGCAAAGTTCGAGTTCATCCGGGGTTTGATACCCGATTGAACTGTGTGGGCGAAGGGTATTGTAAATTACCGCCCATTC
>JBJXGO010000201.1:0-8458 GCA_046160345.1 Saprospiraceae bacterium | reverse complement strand
GCCGACCTCGGCGGCGAATTGGACGGTTCTACTCCGGACGACGCAAGCCCGTCTTCCAACGGAACGGTTTACAACTGGACACACATTGGCTCTGGCCCTGGCGCAACTGCCAACAACCCATTGGGCTGGCTGTTCCGCGCAGGCACGGCTGGCACAGTAGCCAACTCTATCGTGGCTGCTCAGAAGAACAAAGTGATCTAAGTACAAGATAAAGCGGCTCCCGCAAACGACGCTTACACCAAACTTCAGAACGGCGAGCTGAAAATCCTCAGCAACTTGTTCTTCGGAAGCGGAAGCGCGCAGACGATTGACAATGCTGGCATTATCCGTGTCACTTCAGGCACGCCCGACGACGCTACTGCAGCATTTTTGGCCAACCACCTGGTGACCAATACCAACCAAATTGCAGACCCTGGAATCGTGAGCATCAGTCGCGCCCAGAACAACCTGCTTGACCCACGCCCAACGGGCAACGCCGCCGTTCAGACTGGATTGGCAGCGCTTCCTGCTGCTGACCCATTCTTTACCAATGTTGACTACAAGGGTGCATTCAGCCCATTTGCCGGTTCTCTGTGGTTGCGTGGCTGGACTACGCTTGAACGCAACAACCACTTGAAGCCACTCGGCAATGAAACCGTATTGATCAACGACAACTCAATCAAAGCTTGCGAAACGGTGACCTGGACAAAAGACAAGACCTACATTGTTGACGGTCTCACTTTTGTGGAGGACTGCGCAACCTTGAACATTGAAGCAGGTACTGTAGTGAAATTCACGGATAGAGCAGACGTGGGCAATCCTTCTGCACTTGTTATCGCCCGTGGCGGCAAAATCTTTGCGCAAGGAACGGCTTCCGAACCCATCATCTTCACGGCAGAAGCCGACGATGTGAACGACCCGAACGATTTGGGCCCGAAGGACAACGCGCTTTGGGGCGGCATCGTGCTGCTCGGTAAGGGTGTGACCCAGAAAAACGGCAACTCCGAAGTAAACGTAGAGGGTATCCCAACTACAGAGTCACGTGGCTTGTACGGAGGCGCCGACAATACCGACAACTCAGGTGTTTTGAAATATGCTTCTATTCGCCATGGCGGTCGCCAGTTGACCTCCGGCAGCGAACTGAACGGTTTGACCCTCGGCGCAGTCGGCAGTGGCACCACTTTGGACTATGTTGAAGTATACGCTAACTCTGACGACGGCATCGAGTTCTTTGGCGGCGCTCCTAACCTCAAGCATGCTATCGTGGCTTTCGCCGAAGATGACTGCTACGACTGGGACGAAGTGTACGCGGGCCAAGGCCAGTTCTGGTTCTCTATCCAGCGTGCAGACGTGGCCGACCTCGGCGGCGAATTGGACGGTTCTACTCCGGACGACGCAAGCCCGTCTTCCAACGGAACGGTTTACAACTGGACACACATTGGCTCTGGTCCTGGTGCTACGGCCAACAACCCATTGGGATGGTTGTTCCGCGCAGGCACGGCTGGCACGGTGGCTAACTCCATCGTGGCTGCCCAAAAGAACAAAGTGATTGAAGTACAAGATAAAGCGGCTCCGGCCAACGACGCATACACTAAACTGCAGAACGGGGACTTGAAAATCCTCAACAACCTGTTCTGGGGCAGCGGCAGCGCGCAGACGATTGACAATACCGGTATCATCCGTGTTACATCAGGCACGCCAGACGATGCTACGGCAGCATTTTTGGCCAACCACCTGGTGACCAATAACAATCAGATTGCTGACCCGAAAATTGTAAGCATCAGCCGCGACCAAAACAATCAACTTGACCCACGTGTAAAAGGTGGAGCAGCAGCTTTCTCTACTCCATTGGCTAACTATCCTGCCAATCCTTTCTTTACTGTCGTGGATTTCAAAGGCGCATTCAACAATTGCTGGTCAGATCTTTGGATCCGCGATTGGACCTCTTTGGCTAAAAATGGCCACTTGGTGAATACGCCTAACGTTGACTGTACGGTGGGTACGGAAGACCTTGATAATTCACTTGTCAACATCTTCCGGATTTTCCCGAACCCTGCTCAAGGAACATTCATGGTCGAGTCTCAATTTGAAGAGACCGTCAGCATTGAAATCTTTGACATGGCTGGCCGTAAGGTTTCAGAAGTTAATAACCTGCCAACTGGCTTATCGCGTGTTGAGATCAGCGCATTGGTCACCGGTATGTATGTCATCAAGTTCCGCACGGAAGATGGCAAAGTAATTTCCAAAAAATTGATTGTGGAATAATCCTTCCTGTATCACAAATTAGCAGCGGATTTTTTTAGAAAAATCCGCTGCTTTTCCATTTTTTCCATCTCATTAATTTCCTAACCATGAGTAAGTACATTTCTGTATTCACAGTTTCCTTCTTTTTTCTCTGTTTTCTTTCCTTCCAAGTTGCTGCTCAAAAAACTGTTATTGCTGGCAAGGTAGTGGACAAATCTACTGGTGAATCCCTTATTGGTGCAACCATAAAAGCATCTGGCGCTGGTTCTGCAGGCGCAATAACGGATTATGATGGCAACTACACATTTTCTGTTGATCCGGGTTCTTATGTCATTTCTTGCACCTATACCTCTTACCAAAACATCACGATAGAGGGCTTTGAGGCAAAACCTGGCATTTCTAATGTCGTGGATGTTGCCATGGCTTCGGAGGATTATTCATTCAACGAAATCGTTATCACCGCTAAGCAGGTTCGCAACACCGACGCTTCCCTAATTGCCATTCAGCGCAGTGCCATCTCCATTCAGGACGGCATTTCTTCACAGCAAATTACCCGAACTGGCGTATCCAATGCAGCAGATGCAATGAAGCAGGTAACTGGTGCGGTTGTTGAAGGCGGCAAGTTTATTGTAATGCGTGGCTTGGGCGATCGCTATTCGATATCACAACTTAACGGCATTACTATGCCAAGTACTGATCCTTATCGGAACAGTTCAAGCCTCGACCTCATCCCATCACAGATGATCGAGAACATTATAACGCTTAAAACATTCACACCCGATCAGCCAGGGAATTTTTCTGGGGGCTTGGTGAATGTCAAGACCAAATCTTTTCCCGATAAATTCAATTTGTATTTTGGCCTGAATTCCTCATTCAATTCGCAGGCCTCCAACAATGACAATTTTCTTGGTCATGGTTCTGATGCCGGAGAAAATGATTGGCTCGGGTATGACGATGGTGGCCGGGCAATGCCAGAACTGCTTTTGGATGAAAACAACCGGAATCGCCTCAATCAAAATTCATACTTGACTGCCCGCAATCCTGCACGTGCCAACGATGATCTCCGCCGACTCCTCAACGAATCATCCCGGGCATTAAGCAATGTTTTCACCCCAACACCCAAAACTTCCCCTGTCAACCATGGATTTACATTTTCAGTTGGGGACAATAAACAAGTTTTTGGAAACCGACTCGGGTACACGCTTGGCCTGAATTATTCCCGTGAATTCACCCATTATGACAATGGAACACTGAACACTTTTGTCACATCTAGCCCTAATACGCTGTTTCAGTATCAAGGGCTTACAGAAGCCAAAAGTGTCGAGACTCCACACCTGGGTGGTCTTTTCAACCTGGCCTATAAATTGGGCAACAACAATAGCTTGTCTGCCAACATCATCTACAACAACGATGCAGATATTGTAGGACGCACTCAACAGGGGTCTTATGCAGGACAAATCTCAACCCCAGGGGCAACTTTTTTGACCAATTCCTTGGAATTCACCCGGCGTCAATATGTTTCGTACCAGTTGAACGGTCGTCATGTAATGCCCAATTTGAATGGTGTAGAAATCGAATGGAATGGTTCGTTGAACAAGTCGTTGCAAGACGAACCAGATACACGCTACTTTGCATACCTGAATTATATTGACGACGACGGGAACAATACCTATGCCATCAATGATGCTGAATTTCGCCCGCCATTTCACTTTTTCAGGAATTTGGTAGACGAATCTAAAGAGGCAAAAGTTGACATCACTATCCCATTCTTGCGCCGTGGAGATGAGAACAGCACGAATGCTATCAAAATTGGCGGTTTGTATAGTGCTATGACACGCTCATTTGACGAATATCAGTTTGGTCACCAGCGGCATGGAGGTGTGCCTTCCGATATTTTCTTCAACCAGTATCAAGGCGATTTCGCAGGCTTTTTTGATTACAACAACTTTGGGGTAATAGATACCACCTATTTTGAGCCATATCCAGATTCTGTAAAGCGATATGAAATTGGATATCACTATGTCAATCAAATAAACAACAAGAATTTTTACGACGGAAAACAGAATATTGGGGCTGCGTACTTAATGGGGATCTACAATGTTTTGCCTAAACTGAAATTGATCGCCGGCGTTCGTTTGGAAACGACGGATATGGAAGTGGTAAGCCAGGATACCGCAACACCAAAGGCTGTTATCGATCTTACTGATCCATTGTACTCGGCCAATTTAATTTACGCGCTCACCGAAAAGTCAAATCTGCGTTTTGCTGCAACCCAGACCTTGGCCCGACCAAATATGCGTGAACTTTCGCCTTTCGTCCAATTCGACAATAAGAATGGTTTCTTCAATATTGGCAACCCAAATTTGAAGCGTACATTGATTCAAAACTATGATGTGCGTTATGAATACTATCCTGATTTTGGAGAGTTGATTGCCGCCAGTGTTTTTTACAAACGCTTTGAAAACCCGATTCTTCGCACATTTAGTGCCACATCAACTATTCCAGAATTGGGCTATCTGAATACCGAGGATGCCGTTGTTTACGGAGTGGAATTCGAATTGCGCAAAAACCTTGGTTTCCTTGGAGGTGGTTTTATGGAAAACTTCTTTATTGGCTCAAATTTCGCACTGATAAAGTCTGAATATAAGATTCCCTCAGCAGAGTTGGAAGCATCGCGCCAGATTGACTCTACTTATTCCCAAACAACGAGACCTTTCCAAAGCCAGGCGCCTTACATCGTCAATGCGGTGCTATCCTATATCGACCCTGAAAAAGGCTGGGAATCTTCCTTATCCTTCAATGTTTCGGGGCGCCGTCTATTCAATATTTCCTTGGCTGCAACGCCAGACGTGTACGAAGAACCGTTTCCATTGCTCAATTTCAACCTTTCGAAGAAATTTGGTGGCCATTACAAATTTGGACTATCTGCCAGAAATCTTCTAAACCCGATGAACAAAAAGACCCAGGATTTCAAAGGCACAAAGTATGTCGCTGAATCTTACACCTTGGGTACGAGCTTCGGGCTAAGCATTGCCTATTTTATCCGATAGCTTTACGCTGGGATATCAAGAATTGGATACAGATTTTAGTAGTTTAAAGGTTAGGAACTTTACTACAAACAGCCCGGCTGACGTAAGTTATGCCGGGCATTTTATTTGAAATAAGTCCTGGTACTTAAGGCTTTTTTAAATATAAAAAAACCGGGCGAAATCTATTCGCCCGGCCTCACTAAACCTGCTAAACTTTGCGTATGAATATCATTGAGTAAGCCAAGGCGCAAAATGTTCAAAAACCTGTCCTCCTCAGCTTACTGTCAATTTTATAGATTGGCACTACTCCGAATCACGTCTAAACCAGTTCAAATGCAGCCATGCCATTTGACCGTCCCATCAATTCTTCTCGCAATCGTTGCATTGATTGCCCTTCGCGCTCTGGCACGTGCAATCTTGGGTTTATAGTGGAGAAATCTGATTTGTGGTATTGATATAATTCCCATTGGCCAGCCCTGCATTCCAGCGCAGTAAGATGCTCTACCCAATCGCCACTGTTCATATAGCGTACTGTTTGGCCATTTTTTGTCAGCACCTCACGAATTTGAGGTTGGTGAATGTGACCACAAATGACATTGTCATAGCCCTTTTCCGCAGCCATTTCTATAGCGATTTTTTCAAAATCGCCGATAAAACGAACCGCTCCTTTTACTCCTTTTTTCAGGTTTGACGAAAATGAAGCGGGTTTTAAGCCGAAAGAGTGCCGGGCTCGATTGACCATTCGGTTGATTCTAATCAACAGGTCGTAGCCTTGTCCACCCAGCTTTGCCAACCATTTTGCCCTTTGAACCGACGGGTCAAATATATCACCATGAAAAACCCAATGCGTTTTACCGTCCACTTGAAAAACCAATTTGTTTCGGAGGTGTATGAGCCCCAAAGACATTTCTCCAAATTTCCGAAGCACATCATCGTGGTTGCCTGTTAAATAATAGACCTTTGTGCCATTTACAGCCATTTTCAACAAGCGGCGCACCACTTCCATGTGTGCTTTCGGGAAATAACTTTTTTTGAAATTCCACATGTCAAAAATGTCGCCATTAAGCACCAAAGTACGGGGCTCAATGCTTTTTAAGTAGTTGTTCAATTCGCTTGCATGACAACCGTAGGTGCCAAGATGCACGTCAGAAATTACAACTATGTCAAGTTCACGTTTCATGTTCAATAGATTACCTATGACAAGGGCCAATTATAAAACAGCGTTTGTTGGTCAAAAAACCCGCGCCTGGAAAGCATTTTGCCTGTAAGTTAACGGGTAAAACGGGCGATTGAACAGACTGAACGACAAGCAAAAAAAGGAGAGAGGTCACGGGCGCGGGCAAAATCATGTTACCATTAATAGCCACAAAATTGGTACTAATTTGTTAATAACATGGTTAAGAGAACATGAAGTTTGGTTTAATAAAAGCCACCGTTTATTTGCGGATGCCAAAAAATCGCCGCTTATCAGGGAGGATAAGGAGGATTTATGTTCGGATTTATGTCTGAGGTTTCATAGAATCTGTTGCCGTTTTCAGGGAATCGAACGTTTCACTGGCTTCAATGGTAAGGAAAACGCCTGACAAAATATCTATGATGCCATTTATTTTGACATTTCAGCTCGGAAAATCATTGTAAGCCTGCATCATTTCAGCGTCCATAAAACAGATTTGGATTGGCTTTAAGCCGACTCTATCAGGCTTTCTTACCTTTGCCTAAATTTCTCTAGTGATGCAAAAATGCTTTCTCACATTCGTAGTGGTTCTCCAACTCATCCATCTGGTCTCCGCACAGATCGAGACACCTTTGGAGTTAAGCATTACAGCCAACCAAGCCCCTGCTTTCGTTATCACCGACCCAAAAGAAGTGCTCAAGCACGAAGGCGAGCTCGTGGTGGTGGAGGGCTGTGTGGCAAGCGCAACCCTAATGGAAAACGCCAATGGTAAACCGCTCTTCATCAATATGTTTGATCCGTACCCACACAACCTGTTTTCGGTTGTAATTTGGGGACAAGATCAATCCAGTTTTCTCTCTGCTGCGGAGTACAACCAAAAAATGGTGCGTATTTCAGGGATGGTAGAGAAGAGCAAAAAAAATGAACGCTTTACCATCAACCTTCGCAACCCCCAGCAAATCACCATCCTCGGCGATTGCAAGCATTAGTTGACCTGAGAAATTCCAAACAAGATGCCCACCCCATACATCATACATCATACATCTTCATGTTTATCTCTGGAATTCAACAAGTTGGTATTGGCGTAAGCAATGTTCACGACGCATTCAAATGGTATCGCCAGCATTTTGGCATGGATGTGCCGATTTTTGAAGAAGCCGCAGAGGCGGGGCTTATGCTACCGTACACCGATGGGAAACCACAGTCACGCCATGCCATTCTTGCCCTCAATATGTTTGGTGGTGGCGGCATGGAGATCTGGCAATATACAGGACGAACCCCGGTGCCTCCGGCGTTCCAGCCTCAACTAGGTGATCTGGGCATTGGGATTTGTAAAATAAAATCTGCCGATGTGCAAGCGAGTTTCCATTATCTCCGCAAACGCGGCGTTAATATCCAGACAAACCCGGCCCCCCGCCCAGATGGTCAGGAGCATTTTTTTGTGAATGATCCCTGGGGCAATACGTTTGAGATCGTGGGCTCCAAGGATTGGTTCTCGACCCCGGCCCCTGGTTCCAATCCTGCGGGAAGGAGCCCGACAGGTGGTGTTTACGGGGTGTTTATCGGAGTGTCCGACATGGAACGTTCCCTCAAATTCTATGCTGAAATACTTGGCTATCAAACTGTTGTGTATGACTATGTCGATGATTTCGCCGATTGGCATGGCGTGGACGGAGGATTTGGGCGTTACCGACGCGTACTGCTCCGCCACCCTGAAAAGCGAAAAGGGCCGTTCAGCACCTTGCTCGGCGATACAGAGATCGAACTGGTACAAAGCCTTGACAGGCAGCCAGTAAAAATTTTTGAAAACCGTTTGTGGGGCGATCTCGGTTATATCCACCTATGCTTCGACATTACGGGTATGACCGAAATGAAAAGGCTCTGTCTCGAAAAAGGAAGTCCCTTTACAGTGGACTCAAGCGGCTCCTTTGACATGGGCGAAGCAGCGGGTTATTTTTCTTATATTGAAGACCCTGATGGCACACTCATCGAGTTTGTGGAAACGCACAAAGTCCCGATTCTCAAAAAATTG
>JBJXGO010000200.1:0-3216 GCA_046160345.1 Saprospiraceae bacterium | reverse complement strand
AGCCCAATGGGTTGTTGGCAGTTGCGCCAGGGCCAGAGCCAATGTGTGTCCAGTTGTAAACCGTTCCGTTGGAAGACGGGCTTGCGTCGTCCGGAGTAGAACCGTCCAATTCGCCGCCGAGGTCGGCTACGTCGTCGCGCTGGATAGAGAACCAGAACTGGCCCTTGCCCGTGTACACCTCATCCCAGTCGTAACAGTCATCTTCAGCGAAAGCCACGATAGCATGCTTGAGGTTAGGAGCGCCTCCAAAGAATTCGATACCGTCGTCAGAGTTTGCATAGATCTCGATGTAGTCCAAAGTTGTACCGCTACCAATAGCGCCAAGGGTCAAACCGTTCAGTTCGCTGCCGGAAGTCAACTGGCGACCGCCGTGGCGAATAGAAGCATATTTCAACACACCTGAGTTATCGGTATTGTCAGCGCCACCGTACAGGCCACGTGTCTCTGTAGTTGGGATACCTTCGACAATAATTTCCGAGTTGCCATTTTTCTGGGTCACACCGTTACCAAGCAGCACGATACCGCCCCACAGCGCGTTGTCTTTAGGCCCCAAGTCGGTAGGGTTGTTCACATCATCTGCTTCTGCAGTGAAAATAATGGGTTCATTAGCCGTTCCTTGTGCGAAAATTTTAGCACCGCGGCAAATAACCAGAGCAGAAGGATTGCCAACCGTTGCATTTGGGGTGAATTTCACAACTGTGCCCGCCTCAATATTCAAGGTAGCACCAGACTCAACGAATACTAGGCCGTCAAGCAGGTAAACGTTGTTTTTGGTCCAGTTTACAGTTTGACCCGGCGCAATGTCTGCGTCAGTGATATTGATAGTTATTTGGGCAAATGATTGAAAGCCAATCATTAATCCAAAAAATAATAGGTAAAGAGCCTTTTTCATAGAGACTTGTTGCTTTTTTGAATGAAAATTCAATTTGAAAGCACAAAGGTCTCTTGATGCTCCTCCAAAATCTGAATTAGTAGGTTTAAGTTAATGTTAAGTTTGGATAAAAAGGCCCCTACAGTACCTTCTATTGAAGAAGCCGAAAATTATGAACCCACAAGGGTTTAGGCTTGACCTAATCCCTTAGATACAATCAAAAAACTTCTACCGAATTTAATAAGCTGATTTTTCGCGCAAATAATTCACAGACATTATGGATCTAACCGATCTGCGTAAAAATTTGCGCGAAACATCCGTAGTAAATATATCCGATGACTCAATCTAAAATCAAAACTCCCGCTGCTTCGAATGACACCTCGCGTTTGGGCTCTGTGATCGCCGCGATTTCTTCCGCAGATTTTTTGGCATCTTCAGCATAGTGGCGCAAAACGTCAACCGGTGTGGTTTCAACATAAGCAAAACCCTCTACCACAACCCGTTTGCCAGAAAGATCTTTAGGCATGAAGAAAGCATAGTCTTTAAAGGTCACGCGCATTTCAGGGTAACCGGGCTGCTCAGACACAAGGGTCATCCAGCAGCCTTTTTTTAGACATACTTCCTTTACTTTGCCAGTCACTTTCATAGGCAGAGAATCCGTAGTTGTCATCTTCGCCATCACTTCGTCATAAATTACCGCACCATCCGCAGTAACGGTTGTGCCGAAGTGTTTCCCATCGTGAGGGGTGTTTGAATTGGCAGTATTAGGAGAATTTTGGGCGCAGGCCGTGATAAACACAGATGCGCAAATACCGAGTAAAAGACTTTTTAACATGGATTTAAAAATTTTACAAGTAATTGAAAATCATTATATTGTCCCGGGGAAAGGGGGCGCAAAAATACAAATTTGAAACGAGTGCAATACGTCTGGCACAATATTAGAACAGAAGAATTGTTCTTTCGTTGGTTTTAATCCGCCTCGGTATTCTTTAAACTAAAACATTTCACCAACGTTGAACCCGTTCTTAGGAGCGTGTTTAATCAATTCTGACCCACACTTTGCTTGCACCCTTCGTTTACTCGCACTTTTGCACAAAAAATTCAAAATCCGTTAAACATGAAGGGGCTTAATCTCTTTTTCCGCTTTTCTGCACTGGCTATTATGCTGGTCGCAAACACTCAACAAATTGTCGCACAATGTATTAGTGGCAATTGTCAAAATGGTAACGGTGTATACCGCTACGCTTCCAATTCCAAGTACACAGGCCAATTTAAAAATTCCCTGCGCCATGGTAAAGGCAAAATGACCTACACTGATGGGAGTATTTATGAAGGGCCGTTCAATTACGGCAAAAAACAGGGCGATGGTGGCACCATCACCTACATCAACGGGGACAAATATGCTGGGCAATGGTCTGGCGATTTACCAAATGGCAGGGGCAAATACTTTTTCAAAACGAAAGAACGCTATGAAGGCAATTTCGTGAACGGAGAGTTTGACGGGCAAGGCACCATGTACTATGCTGACGGGGCCTACTTTACCGGAGGCTGGAAAAAAAGCAAAAAACACGGCTCAGGCACCCTCGTCAGTACAGACGGTGAGCAAAAAAGCGGTACCTGGAACCAAGGGAAACTTGTAAACAAGCCAGCTGGCGCCCCCAACCGACAGGATTCTTCTACCGCCTCCAATACCAAACCGCCCGCGAACAAACCTCCATCCGCCAAGCCAACACCAGCGAAACCGGATGTGGCCGGACTTCGCAACTGTGGCGCCAATTATTGTCGAAGCGGACAGGGCTACTACGACTATCCTGACGGCTCCCGCTGGACGGGCGAATTCAAGGATGGCTACCCCAATGGCCGGGGTGTTTGTTACTACTCTAACGGCGATCGTTACGAAGGCGAATGGGCTAACAATGCTCCCTATGGAGAAGGTGTGATGTATTTTGCTACAGGACGCGTGTATGGAGCAGTTTGGGTAAATGGTTCGCCTATAAAAGAACTCGACTCTGAGGAAACAGTACCGAACGAGCCGGTGCGTACCGACCAAAGCCACGGTGTAAAAATTTGGGCTGTTGTGGTTGGCGTGGGAAAATATACCGCCATGCCTTCGCTCAAATTCACTGACGACGATGCTTTCAGGTTTTATTCGCACCTCAAAAGCCCTGAGGGGGGCGCATTGTCAGATGATCAAGTTGAAATTCTCGTAGACGAAGCTGCTACACGGGAAAATATCCTGAAAAGCATGCGCAACCTGTTTTTGAAAGCCGATGATAACGATGTGGTACTGTTTTATTTTAGCGGCCATGGCCTTGAAGGTTGTTTTCTTCCCGTAGATTTTGACG
>JBJXGO010000199.1:0-10426 GCA_046160345.1 Saprospiraceae bacterium | reverse complement strand
CAGGGCAGACGCATTAAAACCCGAGCATTTTTTCACGATAGGAGTCTGACAAGGCGCATTTGTTTCGTTTTCTATTGACACTGATTTTTTCTGGATTGGCTTTTATAAGGTTCAAGGCAATTTTTCGGATGGTGGAGAAATTTTGTGCGGCATTTCGAACCCGTTTTCGACTATCATCTTCTCCAAATTGTACATCCAGTGACCAGTGCAATTGATTTTCAATATTCCAATGTGACCGAACAATTCGATTGAACGCTACTGCATCGCCTATTAGACTACTGATGTAATATCGTGTTTCTTTTTCCAGGATGCCTGTAGCCATCACATATCGTTCAGAACGAATCTCAACGAGTGTTTTTAACCCATTCCAATCTGCTGCCTTGCCCCATTCAGGCAAAGCGACTGAAGGCAATACCCGACAGTTTCGAATTTCTTTGCGTCCATGGTTTTGGTCGGTTTGAGTATCTGTATGAAGATCTCCGATTGTTTCGTCAAATGCTGCAAATGCAGCCAAACTCAAGGATTTTTGATTGCTTTTTAGCCCAATTAGGTAATCTGCCTCCTTCATAAGGATTTTATCTACAATTGCCTTATGGCATCCTATGGCATCGACGGTGATTAGACACCCACTTATTTCCATCATATCCAACAAGGCGGGTATCGCTTTAATCTCATTGGACTTTGTCTCTGTTTTATACTGCCCTAAACAAACCTGTAACTCACTGCACCACGCATGAAGTACATGGACCGCTCCTTTCCCGCCTTTCGAGCGCGGGGCCTGCTGCTGCTTGATAGTGGCGCTCCGACCCAATCCTTTGCCATCCAGATGAATCACCACGCCCTGCGGCAACGAAATGCTCATCTCTACCCAATCGATAAAACACCGCTCAAAAGCACGGTCATCCACCAAAGAAATGACTCGATTCATCGTATCATGCGATGGAATCCCATGCTCATAGGGCAAATATTTCCGCAACCAGGCCAATTTCTCTTCCCCAAAGTCAACAACTTCGTCCCATTCCTCAAAACCACTCAAAACGGCGCAAACACTTAAAAACACAATCTCCATCAAGGGGTACAACTTCTTCCGATCAATTCGGGGGTCTTCTAATGAGGCAAATGAGTCAATCAAACTCCGAAAAACAGGCCGATCTTCTTTCATCCCAATTGTATTTTTGCATGAAAGGTACCTGTTCAACCTTTACCACACTTTTAATGCGTCTGCCCTGCCCCTACACGGGCTGACAAGCCGCATTAGGATTCGGATATTTATCCGCCTGATCCTCATGGGTATCGTCCAAACAAGCGAAGTCTTTTTCCAGCAACATTTTCAGGAAAACGCCTGGGCCAACTTCCTGCTCATTTTCAAATCCAATGCGCGCTTCCGAATACCAGGTTTTGGCAGCATCGGCGGGTAGGTACAAGGTGATTTTCCCATCGGCAAAACTGGCCTGCAAGGCATCGATACCTTCTTTGGGTTCGAGCGCGTAAACGAATGTTTGGCCATCGGCAGGGCCAAAACAAGTGCTTTCTGCAAGTTTCTCCCCTTCGGACAGGGACTGCACTTCAGATTGGGTGAGGCGATAGCGGAGGAAATTTCCTTTGATGCGGATTTTCATGATTTGTTAAGTGTATTTGTAACTATTTACCACTCAGGCTAATTACGAGTAGAATTGAACCACAAAAGTCACAAAAGGACACAAAAGACCGAAACGTGTACCTTTTGTGTTCTTTTGTGCCTTTTGTGGGTAAAATCATGTCACATTTAGTTCTCTGGTAAATAGTTACGTGTATTTATTAAATCGCCCTTCCCGTAAAAAACCAAGGAGGGTGATGCCAAAGGATGCAGCAGTTTCGACAGCTAAACTAGACGGTGCTCCAACCGCACAAATAAACCGAATACCAGCCATAGCGGCTTTTTGTATCAACTCGAAACTTGCTCTTCCGCTCAACAACAATATTTGGTTGTCAAGCGGAATCAGGTTCAGTTGCAGATAGTGTCCAATGAGTTTATCCAGCGCATTGTGTCGGCCTACATCTTCTCGGACTGCAAGCAGGTTTCCAGCCCGGTCAAAGATCGCACAGGCGTGTAATCCACCAGTGGAATCAAAGGTTTCCTGTGCTTTTCGAAGGGTATCTGGCAACCCATAAATTAGTTCGGGGTTGATTTCCCAATCGTTTTTTTGACAAGACAAGGAATGGGTGGCAACCGTTTTAACGGCATCCATGGAAGCCTTTCCACATACCCCGCAGCTGGAACTGGTGTAAAAATGTCGTTCCAATTTTTTGAGGTCAAAATCAAAGTCTGGCTGCAAGGAAACCATCACCATATTTTCTCCCCAAACCCGGACTGAAAAAATATCAGAAGCTTGTCGCACAATGCCTTCTGTGAACAAAAAACCGATGGCCAGATCTTCATCTGCACCGGGTGTGCGCATGGTAATGGAAATATTTTGACTTTTGCGCTTCGCTACGGGGCCATATTCCAGCCGTATTTCCAGGGGTTCTTCCACCGCAAGCAGGTCGGAGGCTTCCCAGTGGGTAGCATCCTTGTATTTGACGATCTGGATTTGTTTGGTGGCCATGTGACGCTAATCTATTGGGCGAAGGTAGGCCGAGGGCTGGAATTGGTTTGGATGAAATTAATTTTTCGAAAAGTGGATTTAACAGGAAAACCATGCCTCTTGGCAGGTAAACAGGAGAACAGGAAAACCGGAAAATTTAAAATTGTTACGAAGATGATCTGTGGAAAGGGTTTTATTTTGGCGTTTTTGAGATTGTGTCAAAGTCCAAATTCAAAATTTACTGCGAAACTAACTTTTGAATTTCTCGAAATCCTATAAGGTTTTAAAATCCTAGGGTATGCACACAAGTTGGCCAAAGACTTCCGAACAAGTGCTAAACCTATTTTTTTGACAGGATGTACAGGATAAACAGGATGGTGTCGGCTTAGCCGACTTGCTCCAATTATTGATTTGATAGACTTTCTGCCAATATTCTGGCACAAAAGTCAGATCAGCGCAGTCGGCGAAGCCGACACCATCCTGTTTATCCTGTACATCCTGTCAAAAAACACGTTTAGTGGGGAAAGGAAAGATGTGTACATACCCTAGGTTTTAAAAACCTTATAGGATTCAAGTGCTTGAAATTCGACATATTGTTTTCTTCAATATTTCACAAAATACCTTTTGATACAACTAAATTGAGCAGGATCAATCCTCGATTAATTCTCCTGTTTTCCTTTTCTACGGTTCTCCTGTTTACCTGCCAAGAGGCATGGTTCTCCTGTTAAATTTGTTCCCAATGTATAAAAACTACTGGCCCTCGATTCTAGCCCTGGCATTTTTACTACCGTACCCGATAAAGCATATTGAACCCAAACAGGGCATTTTCGACACCAGCAAGCAACTTGTTGTGGTACTAAGCTCCAGCAATAACCAGGTAGATGCACAGCTGTTTAAATTTGAAAAAGTAGGGAAAAGTTGGCAGCAGGTTGGCGAGCCACATCCTGTAAATCTGGGTAAAAAAGGCCTAGCCTGGGGTAGGGGACTGAATAGCGCAAAACCTGGACTACAAAAAAAGGAAGGCGATCAACGATCGCCCGCAGGCATTTTCCGCTTCGGCACTGCTTTTGGATACGCAGCGGAAGGGGCAATTGCTTTAAAGCTCCCGTATGTACCCATAACGGAAGCGCAAATTTGCGTGGAAGACAGCGACTCCCGCTATTACAACCAACTGGTAGATGCCAGGCAAGTACAGCCGGATTGGAAAGCTCGTGAAGCGATGTTGCGCTCAGATGAGCAATACAAATGGGGCATTTTTGTCAAACAAAATGTACCTGCGGAACCCAATGACGGTTCCTGCATTTTTTTTCACCTCTGGCGGGCACCTGGCTCTGGCACCTTAGGCTGTACGGCCATGGCGGAAGCTGATTTGTTACAGCTGATGCAATGGCTGGATCCCCAAAAAGAGCCTTTGCTGATGCAAATGACGGTGGCTAATTACAGGGATTATCAGCAGAAATTTTCGTTACCAGTGTTGAAGTTGTAGCAATAGCCTGTTGTCAAATTGTTGAAAACAGATAATGTTTTTCTACCCAACTACTCAAGGGCTAATCTTAGCAAAAATAATCCCAACTACCATCGCCTGAATCACGCCGTATAGCAACCAGGTAAAAGCCAGGCTTAAGGATACTGCCATCGAGCTGTAAGTAATCCACATGGCAGGAACCGTTGCAATTAGGCCATATACCAGGCCCATTTCCATACCACGCCACCAAAATGGCCCATGAAAAAGGCTTTTGAAACGCCGCCAGAACCAAGCCAGGGCAAAGCTGAGCACGAAAGGGTGCAGGAAATACAGTACAGCTTTGTCGCCATCCATGCTAAAAACCGGGTCATAATACTGCTCGGCAAGATTAGGGAAAAATGCAACGACCAGGTAAAGTGCAGCATAGCTAAATCCCAACAGCACGGCACCTGCGAGTATGCCTTTAAACAGGAATTTTTTCATAGTCAGATTTTATTTTTTGATCAGAAATAGGGGTTTGGGGCTTGTTCTGGATCAGACTACTGGAATTCATCTACGACGACAATCAAGTCGAAATGAAACGTAATCCAGTCATTTACCTTAATCATCCCAAACATGGCTTCCGGCGGGTGAATGCCAAAAGCACTCATTTGAAGGGCGTTTTCACCGCGGAGCTGGAATCGATTGGGCCCAATTATTTTAGCTTTAGCCGGGATAGACTGCAATTTGGTTACATTCGTAATGGTAATGTTGACATTTGCCTGCACATCAAACCAGTCTTTGCATTCGCCGTCCAGGCATTTGGGATTCTGCCAGGTATCCACCAAGGCAATTTTAATATGCGGATATTGATCTGCCTTGAGTGCCTTTTGCATATCGTGGTCGATCTTGCCATTGTGGCAGTCAAAACGCTTTGATTTTAAAAGCAGCTCCACTTGGTGAAAGCGAGCGTACCCGCCATTTCGATCTACTTCAAGTACCTGAGCGCCGTATTGGTCTTCACAGTCGCAGGTAAATGCGTTTACGTTTGAAGTTCCCTTTAAATATAAACGGCTGCCACTTTCAATGTAATAGCGTTTTTTCTCGCCGGCAGTAGTGTTTCCCAATAGGCAAACCATTCCTGTCAAAAGAAACACATGGAAGATCTTGGGGTGTTTGGTAAAAAACATACCTCGGATTTTTAGGAATGATGGGAAAAGGGGGAGGCTCAGAAGTTGATAAAGGTTTATAGGGTTTATTAAGGTTTATTTTTTTGTGTCGCAATAGGGAGCGATTTCCACCTTTTTGCGCGCAAATCATCAACATTCATAAACCCTATAAACCTTTATCAACTTTTGCCCCCCCCCTCATTTTTCCTACGCTTTCAAGAATTAGAAACCAATAACTGCCTCAATAACGAAGCCACTGAATTTGCCCTCGTTGCGGTAATCCGTAGTTGGAAAATCCGTATAGTTTTGAATCATGTATTCGCCTTTGAGCAGCATATTCTTGGTTGGAAACCAACCAGCAGCAATAGCCAATCGATCCATTTTAACAGTCAGCTGACTGCCATTGGCATCTAACATTCCGCGAGGTTCGCCCTTTGCGCCGATGTAGCGTGCGCCCAGATACAGCTGTTCCCGTGCAAGAAAGCGATAAACGCCCTCTATAGAATACTGAGAAAATTCGCGTTTTTCCCAAACTCTACGCTCTACCGGGCCGCTAACATCCGCGTAGTTGCTACCGCTCATAATCTCATAAGAGCCGAAGATTTCCAGGCCCTTATATTTTACGAATGGATTGATCATGATGGCCTGGATGCGGTTGGGAAGATCTGGATTGAAGCGACCTGAAGTGAACTGTGCACCAGCACTTGTAGCGGATCCACTGGCTTGAAGTGCGGGTTCCATTGCCAAGAAGTAGTGTGAGCCAGTACGGTCGCCTGCATACAATGTGTTGCGGGCCGTATTGGCGTTGTTGTACAACGATGCAGACAAGCGGAAACGCAGGTCGTCAAATGTTTTGTCGTAAGCCACTTTTGCAGTGATTGATGGACTCTTTTTGGTTGGGACGGCACCAGAGGCATTGTTAGCTTCTGGATAGTTCTCGATGTTGCCATTGATAAAACCGGAGTTCATCCCTATCATAGCCATAAAACCATCGGCTGGAAAAACATAGACTTCGCCACCAATTTCGGTACTGAATGCGTCGTAGATATAGTTTTCTACAAAAGGGTTGAAGATGGCGTTTCCACCGTCTGTGCGCCGGAATTGCATGTCGCCGAAATTAGGCTGAAAGTGACCAATTTTAACGCGGAGGTATTTTTCAAACCATTTTGGATTGCCCAACATGGGTAATTTGTCGATTTGGATATACCCGCCTTTTACCCAAAATTCAGAGTGGTGGCGTGAAGACATGTAGTTTTCAAGCCCTACACGGATACCATCTGCAATCTGGAAATCAAAGTTCAGGTTAGCCATGGCTAAGTTGAAGCCCGTCAGGGGAGCGGAGGTAGAGTCCTCGCTTTTTACTACGCCGTACAAGAAGTTTTTGTTGGTCGCATTGGTTGCAGAAACCGGCACGTAAGTGGGTTTATTCTCGTGCGTAATGGATTGGAAGTCTTGCGTAAATGCCCCGCCAATCCGCATTTTAAACCCAGTGTACTCCGGTTGTTCAGCTTTTTTGGAAGGTTCGAATTGGTTAATACCCTCCTGGTCCCAAGGACGGAAGTATTGGATGGAAGGTTGTTGAGCAAAAGCCCAATTGGCGCAAAACAGTAGCGCAAACGCAGAAAGGGTAAATCCTTTGTTCATAAAATAGGAATGTTTAGTGGTGAACTATTTTTTAGAATTGTTTCAAGGTCACTTGGAAGACGATTTCCACCTCGTCGCCTGTAGTCATGGTGCCCATGAGGGCAGTAGGCGGTTTGATTTTGTAATCTGTCATTTTTAATTTTTTCGATCCATTGAAGGTGATACTGCCATCACCGCCCATTTTCCCCTGCACATACATATCAATTTTATTGGTGACGCCTGCGATGGTCAAATCGCCCTTGGTGTTGATATCGTACGTGCCGCTTCTATTATTCATACTGGCCACACGATCCAATTTATAAGTGATGTTCGGGTTGCTGTTGGCTTTCAGGGCATCATAGGTTTTGTTGTCCATGATGGATCCTTTGGTGCTCTTAATAGATTTGGCAGGTATTTCAACGTAAAGTGATCCGATAGACTTCAGTCCGCCGGCATCTGCGGTGAGAGAGCCACTTGCACGCACTTCATTGGCGGTAGATTGCCAATCGTGAAGGTTGGAGGTTCCTTTGATGGCCAAAGAAAAACTTGAAGCACGGTAGTTTCCTTGCCCAAAAGCAAAGGATAGCGTGAAAAAAAGTATTGTAGCAAATTTAATTCTCATTTCGACTAATTTTGACACAAATGTACCCGTGTCAAAAACAAGCATTTGGTGAGCTGCATTAGCTTAAGCCTTGATTTTTATCATGTTATGAAATGACAAGGGCTTGGGCTCGGGGTGACCTTTTACAGTTGGCCCCTAAAAAAAAGAGCCACCCCGATCCCAATGTGGGACGAGTTGACTCATGCTCTTCAGTAAAAATAGTTTTATCGCCCCGAAACAAATCCACTAGGCGAAACCCCAAACCGCTCCTTAAAACAAGTAGAAAAGTACTTGGCATTCGGGAATCCAACGCGCCAGGCAATTTCAGCAATACTACCCTCGCCTTGGGTCAGCATATCCCGAGCTCGGTCGAGTCGATGGTTGCGTACAAACTCGGTGAGTGATAGCCCGGTCAGCGCACTTATTTTTCGATGCAACTGGGAACGGGAGATAAAAACTGCCCTGGCGAATGCATCTGCATCCATGGCTTCGTTGTCTAAATTGGTGTCGATCAACTGAATCAATTGTTGAAGGAACTCGTTTTCTGCTGCGGGCAGGGCGGTTACAGCCTGTTCAGCCAGGGGTTTGTTTGGCGCCATAGGAGAAAAATGTACCTGCAACATTCGACGCGAAGTAAGCAGGTTTTCAATGTGCGCTACCAGCTCATCGGCTCGGAACGGTTTGGTGAGGTAGGCATCGGCGCCCCGCTGTAGGCCCTCTATTTTGGTTTCAAGGGCTGATTTTGCAGTCAGCAAAATGATTGGAATATGCGAAGTGCCCGGATTGCTTTTCAGGGTCTCGGCCACTTCGAATCCGTCCATTTTTGGCATCATTAAATCACTAATGACGAGATCGGGGGTTAGCTCGGTTGCCATTTGAAGCCCCTCTGCGCCATCGACAGCTTCAGCAATTCGATAGGTAGAGGGCAACGATGCGCGCAAAAATTTGCGCAGATCGGCATCGTCTTCGATGAGCAAGAGTAGGGGAGAAGATGGGGACTCTTCTACGTCGAGACTTTGGAAGGGGCCAGTGTGCAGCACGTGTGGCACACCTTGTAGGTGTGCCACACGTATAGTGCCCGGTTTAGGGTTATCGTGTTCATCGAGTTTCCCTGTCTGAATGGAGGCAACTTCGCAAGGCAGCTGCACCATGAAAGTAGTGCCAACACCGACCTTGCTTCTCACCGAAATAGTGCCTCCCATACGCTCTACCAGTTCTTTCGTGAGGGATAGTCCGATCCCTGTTCCGCTGCGGGTATGCTCGGTCTGGAAAAAACGGTCAAATACATTGGGCAAGTCTTCGGCTGAAATCCCGATACCCGTGTCTGAAACCTCCAGATTGAAGTGTTTTTTAGCGGGGACTTCCAATAAGTGTGGCACACCTGGCAGGGGTGCCACACTTTCCGATAGTTTAACCAGAACCACTCCGCCATTATCCGTAAATTTCAAAGCATTGGAAAGCAAGTTTGACACCACTTGCTCAAATTTCAGTTCATCCAAAATAACCGGGGTATTATCATCGGGCAACTCAAGATCCAAGCGAATGGATCGTTGTTGTGCCAAGGGTAGAAATTGCTCTACCACGGCCCTAACCGTACTTGCCAGGTTTCCAGGCCGGAGGTCAAGCGGCATTTTTCCGGCCTCCAGTTTGGAAAGGTCAAGCAGTTGATTTACATACTGAAGCAATCGACGGGCATTTTTTTCGATCAATTCTAGGCGAAAACGTGTGGTCTCCGTTTTGGCCTCCTGGAGTAGTTGGCGGGCGGGTTCGAGTAATAAAGTGAGCGGCGTTCGGAATTCGTGGGTAATACTGCTAAAAAAATTGGTTTTCAAGCGGTCTAGTTCTGCCAGGCGCAATGCTTCATTGTGCTCAAAAGCAAGCTTGTTTTTCAAACGAATTTTGTTCACCTGGAAATTATACAATGCCCAGATACCTCCGGCGCATATCAGAAAATACAGGGTATAAGCCCATCCAGTGCGCCACCATGGCGGAAGAATTCGTATGCTTAAACGCGCCGGATTGCCATCCCAAATGCCTCGACTTCCTCCGGTAATTACCTCAAATACATAATCGCCAGAAGCCAAATTAGTGAAGGTGGCTGAATTGTCTCCTGGTGCTGATTCCATCCAAATTTCGTTACTGCCCAACAGGCGATAGCGGAATTGATTCATCCGCGGGGACGAAAAATCCATAGCTACAAACTCAAACGTTAGCTGATTTTGTTGATAACTAAGTGTAATTGAATTGGTGTATTCAATGCTTTTTTCCAAAATTCCATCGCCAACCTTAACTGGCAGATTGTTGACTTTCAATTGATTGATGAATACAGATGGCGATGAAAAAGAAGCATCTAATTCAGATGGGTAAAATGCAGTGATGCCGTTTACACCACCAAAATACAATCGCCCATCAGCTGCTTGGGCAAAACTGAGCGTATTGAACTCATTATCTTGCAAGCCATCTACACTGAAAAAATTTTGAAAGAAGCCTGTGGCAGGATCAAATTTGGAAAGCCCACGATTTGTGCTGAGCCAAAGTTTTCCGCCCGAATCAGGCAAAATGGCATATACCACGTTGTTCGGCAATCCTTCCGCGCTGGTGAAATGTTTGAAAACTCCTGTGCGCTTATCAAAGCAGTTGAGACCTCCACCTTTGGTGCCCAGCCAGAGATACCTATCCGGCTGGAACGGGTCGTTGAGTGAGGCCAGCACGGAGTTGCAACTCATGGTCTGGCGGTCGTTTGGGTTGTTTTTGTGTAATGCAAATTTCAGGCTATTGCCATTTGGGATGCCGTGCACCAATCCATGGGGTGTTCCGATCCACAAATGTCCATTGGCATCGGTATTTAGACTTAAGGCAGCTTCGCGGTAGCCGGTGATTGGACTGAAATCAAAAGTGTCGATACGCGCGTTGGATGGATCGAATTTGGCCAGCATACTCTTCTCGCCCAACAACCATAGTTGTCCATTCTGTCCTGCAAACAAGCGACTATATATCGAGATACTGATAGGCACGGCAAAACGGG
>JBJXGO010000198.1:0-8667 GCA_046160345.1 Saprospiraceae bacterium | reverse complement strand
ACACATTAACTTGGTTTTACATCTCGAAATATGAGCGCTTGGTCAAAAGGCCATAGCCGTCAGGGTAAGTACCCCGGAACTCCGTTCCGGGACTAGTTTTTGGAAAATTATTTCGACAATTCTCTTCACCTGTGGCCCCGGAACGGAGTTCCGGGGTACTTACATGGTCAAGCACCGTGCTGAGATTGAAATCTTTGTTTGGATTTGAGGAAGACCTGGCGGAATAGGCACGATGCTGAAGCCATCGCGCCAGCCTGCGTTGGTCTGTAAAAAGTGGCACTGACAAGGAGCATTCCTTGAAAAACTGAAATGCTCGGTCTTTGCAAGCTACTTTGAAATGTTCCAATACCTTGGGGTGATTTTCCAGTAGCGGTAGTGAAGTAAAGATCAGTATATTTGTAGTAAAAATTGCCGAGCATTCCATCTCTAAAAGAATACTATGAACCTGTTTAAACGCCTCTACCCTGTCATCTTTTTTCTTTTCCACTCCGTTTTTACCGGCTACGGACAAGAAAACTGGCAAAAAATCATCGGCACAGAAAAGGTTGACGAAGCCAAAGCCCTGATCCTCACCGCCGATGGCCACCTGCTGGTGGCGGGCTCTACGGAATCATTTAGCCAAGACCGGGAGATCTGGCTGGGCGAACTTGACCTCTCCGGCCATCTGCTCTGGCAAAGAAACTACAATACAGGCTCTTTCTGGAATGTCGGCTATGATATAATCCAGACCTCCGACACCACTTACTTCGCCGCCGGCTCTACCTGGGCAAATAACTGCGCCAGCGGGCAATCATTCGGATTGAGTTGCGACCTCAATGGCGTCACGCAATGGTTGAAAGTGTTTTGCACCCCGGGCATCAAAATCAACGATGCCTATTCTGTTGTGCAAGCGCCCACGGGCGATCTGGTCTTTTGCGGGACGGATATCTCCGCGCAATCTCAAAACGTTGCCGTCTTTGTAACCGACTATCAGGGCAACGTCAAGTGGACTAAATCGCTGGGTACCATGGGCTGGGAGGTCGGAAGCATGGCCATCGTCACTTCTGATACCAACATTGTAGCGGCCGCATACCTCGCTCAAACCGGCGGACAAGCTGGCACTGATGCCTTTCTGGTAAAATACGACATAGATACCGGAGATACAATCTGGACTCACCGCATCAACAATCCTTCAGACTATGATTATTTTATTGATGTGGTTGAATTAAGCGACGGCACCCTGCTTGTGTCGGAATACAAGGATTCCAACCCGTGGTTGTCACATTTCGATGCAGATGGGCATTTACTCAATCAAAAAACTTTTACGCTTGGCGCCAATACGAAAACTTATCCTACGGGCCTGATAAAAACGGCCGATGGCGGATATGTTATGGCGGGTTTTACAAGCGCAGCCATCGACAACTATGACAGGAATGGCTTTCTGGCTAAGCTTTCGGCCGATATGGATACACTTTGGGTTAAAGTTTTCGGGGGAAGCGAGGATGATTTCATTTATGATGTGATCCAAATGCCGGACGGCGGCTACTGCATGGTCGGTGAAACCCAAAGTTACGGGGACCAAAACGGCGACATCTGGATTTTGAAAACAGACTCTCTGGGCAACAGCTCCGAACACTTGCTGCGCGGCAAGGTATTCGTGGATTCCGATGCCGATTGCATGGAAGACACTGGCGAAACAGCCTTCCCCAATGCGCGCATTCAAATTTCAGACGGAAGCCAGAATATCCTGCGGCTGACTGATTCAGATGGTTTCTATCAAAGTCTGGCATTGTCTGGCAATTACACACTCAGCGCATCGGCCTATCCGCCTTATTGGAGTTTTTGCAACAACCCGCAACTGGCTACGGTGTACGATACTACCTTGGAGGTAATGCGAAATTTTGCCGCCCAACCCCTCATTTTTTGTCCTTACATCGGTCTCGACCTGAGTATTCCATTGCTGCGCATCTGCACCTCGGGCAAAGTGTACGGACAGATCTGCAATACAGGTACAGCAACGGCGCCCCAAACGCAGGTGCGCATCGAACTTGACACCTTCCTGACGCTCGATTCGGCGACAATACCCTTTACAGTACTGCCCAACAACACCTATTTGTTGGAGACAGGAAGTCTGGGCTTGTTCGATTGCTTCGATTTCCTCCTTTTTGTCACCCCTGATTGCGATGCACCCCTGGGTTGGTTTCACTGCCTAGACGGATACGCCTACCCTGACCTACTTTGTCACCCTGATGCCGACACGGCATTCGTAGCAATTCGGGAATGCAGTGTGAATACTGGCTCCTACGATCCAAACGACAAGCGTGCTTTCCCGCCAGGCGAAGGCGACGCACACTATATAGCAGCCGGCGCCCAGATCAAATATCAAGTGCGCTTCCAGAACACAGGCACTGGTCCGGCTTACCGTGTGGTGGTGCTTGACACCCTGTCGCCCCAGCTCGATCCATTCAGTTTTCGCACCGGCGTGTCGAGTCATCCCTACCGGCTCGAATGGCTGCCGGGCAATGTGTTGAAATTCGTGTTCGACCCCATTTTATTGCCCGACAGCAATGCCAATGAAGCCGCCTCTCATGGTTTTCTCAATTATTTCCTGCGCGCCTACGACAATCTGCCCACAGGCACGGTGATCGAAAACACGGCGGGCATTTTCTTTGATCATAACACCGTGGTACGCACCAATACCTGGGTACACACCATCGGCGCATCAAATGCGACGGAGGCAGCCATTCGGGAAGACATTCGCGTGTTTCCCAATCCCGCGCAGGGACATTTATCAGTGGACCTGCCCTTGGAGCACTTGCCTGCCACGCTCCAACTGGCAGACGTGCTGGGCCGTTTGCGACTGCAGCGCCCCCTGAACAACGAACGTGAGTTGATCGACCTGAGTGGACTGGAAAGCGGGTGGTACAACCTTACCCTGTTCGATGCCCGACATTTGCCGCTAAAGCAAATGTGGGTTTTTCATTATTAATAGTTGAAACACAATGCTTTATTTCCATCTCGTGTGGTCTTCCCCCTTGCCTCCCCAAAATCCCAACGCCAACGCCGCACTTGTGTATTTTAAACAAGCGCCCATGTACAAGACTGGACTACAATCTAAAATGACCACATGAAACACTGAACAACTTGAGCCAATCGCCTTTGCAGCTCAGTTCTTCAGGCATACTCAAACAAAGGCTTAAACAAGAATTTTCTACTTTACAGTTGCTAAATTGGGAAAGCCGACACTACCCCCTATCCCACCAATTCCCTCACCAACTTCTCCAGCGTCTCCTGCGGGTCCTCACATAACCCCGGATGCACCTTGGAAGTTTGCAGGATCGTGCTGCGGGTAGCGGTGAGCCAGCGAAAACGGGAAGCATTGTCCAGTTGCGCGATCGGGGAATCCGGATTTTTTCCGCAGCAAATTTCTTCAAAAGCCTGCAGGTGCATGTTGACTTCTTCCAGGCTTAGATTCGAATCGAGCGCCTGCAGCCTTGCCTCCAGCAAATGCACGCGCATACCCAGAAACTTTTTTTCCGGGCAGTACAAAATGACCCCGGCATTGACGAATTCTTCGCGTTCTGGCCGGGGCACAATGCGTATCACGGCGTATTCAAACAATCGAAGCTCTTTCATTAAGGGCCTGTTTTACAAATATTTCACTGGATTCAAGTCGTATCTGCAGGAATTCCGAGTAGGTGTTTCTGACCGTTTCGGCACTTTCCGGAAAAGTGGCTTCTATCCATTCCTCCGGTATCAAAGCGACGATACGGTCAATCACTTGTTTATTCAGCACTTGTTTTATGGATCGATCCGCCTCCTCCAGGGCCGAAGCCTGCCGCAACAGCACATGGTCTTTGATCTGGGTAAACGGTTTGACGCTTTGCTCCTTCCAGTTTTCCCAGTCGTGATGAAAATACAGGGATGCGCCATGATCGATCAGCCAAAGTTCTTTTTTCCAAAGCAGCATATTGGTATTGCGTGCGGTACGGTCCACATTCATCAAAAACGCATCCAGCCACACGATCCTGGAAGCCAGCAGCGCGTCTGGCCTGTCAACAGCCGGATCATAGGTGATCGCCCCGGATAAATAATGCATCCCCAGATTCAATCCGGTACTGAACTTTAGCAGGTCCTGGATCTCTTCATCCGCTTCCGCGCGGCCATATGCCTCGTTCAGCTCCGCAAAAACAATTTCAGGAAGTTTTAGTCCGACAAGCCGGGCTATTTCGCCTCCGATCAATTCGGCTATCAACGCTTTGATGCCCTGTCCGGCGCCCCGGAATTTCAGTACGTATAAAAAGCCGTCGTCGGCTTCCACAATGGCCGGGAGCGAACCACCTTCCCGCAATGGGGTCACGTATCTGGTAACAATTACAGTTCTGATTTCAGGTTGCATGGTGCAAAGAAACGCAAAAATGCTTGTCGGGCACTTTGCAGGTTTTTTTTGAAAAGACTTAGGTTTCTCTACCATTTAGGCACAAAGCTGGGGCACTCGAGATATCCTCTGAAAAACTTTGTGTAACCACATTACATCTTCCTCACCAACCCAAAAAAACGTCGCATAAACCACCCGGCCTGAATAACCAACGCAATCAAATAACCCATCCATATCCCTTTGGCGTTCCAGCCCTGATGCACGGCGAGCCAATAGCCGATCGGAAGCCCGATGATCCAGAATGCGACAAATGAAATGGCGGATGGCCAGGCCACATCGTTGAGTGAGCGCAACAAAGAAATGCTGGAGGCCTGCAGGGCGTCGGCCATTTGAAATAGCCCGGCGAAAAAGACGAGTGTCGTGGCGATGCCGATCACCGCCGGGTCTTCGATGTACAAGGCGACAATGCTGCCGGGAAAAAACAAAAATGAAAAAGTAGGCAGCAGCATGATGAGCAATGCCAGCCCGATGGTGGCCACGCCTGCCATCCATACCCGAATCCGACTCTTGTATGCCAGGGCTTGTCCGACACGGATCATGCCCGCTGTGGCAACCCCCATAATGGTGACGTAGGTGACTGAAATAAGGTTGATGGCGATCTGATGGGCGGCTTGTTCGGTTTTGCTGATTTGACCAATGATAATCGTCCCCGCGCCAAAAGCGGCAAATTCGACCATGATCTGCAAGGCTGAAGGAATCCCGTAGCGAATAAAGGATTGGGTTTGGGTCCAGACGGCCCCGAGACTAGTACGGCATTCCCGGAAATATTTCAGGTCTTTTCTCCGCCAGATCACAGCCAACAATACCAGGCACATCAAGCCGTGGGTAATTCCGGCATTCATCGCAATGGCGTTGACACCCATTTTGGGCAGGCCGTATTTTCCAAAAATGAACAGCCAGTTGAGGAAAACATCGAGCGCCAATCCGCAAAAAGAAAGCAGCATTGTCAGGCGAACGTAGGCGAAAGCGTCGGCGAAATTGACCAGAATGGCGAATAATATGAGTGCTGGCAGGCTGTAGAGGATGATCTTAAGGTATTCAACCGCCAATATTGTCACTTCCGGGTCTTGTTTGAGCAAGTCGAAATACTGAATCCCCAACCACAATAAAGGGCTTGCGACCAGCAAAAAGAATGCACTCAGCCAGAGTCCGGCATGCAAAAGGGTACGCACCCTGACCCCGTCACGAAGTTCGTGGGCTTCGGCTACCGGAGTGGGGATCATGCGCACACCGCCCCAAATCAAGAGCATGGACATCACGAAAATCACACTCCCAACCCCGTAAGCAGCAAGCGAAGTTTCTCCCAACTGGCCTATCATCACCGTGCCGGCCAGTCCCATGAGCATACTGCTGAGTTCGCCCAACATGAGTGGGAGTGCCAGATGGAAGGTGCTCTTTAACTCCGGTCGGAAAAGTCCGCCGCACCAAAAACGGAGAAGTGGATGAGATCTGGAAACGATGGACGGGTTTTTCACGGGGCAAAGGACGGAAATTAGGCGTGTAAGAAAACAACATTATCGTATTGGCTGGCCATACCGGCACTGAGAACCATTTATGTCTTTTACACTCCGAATGAGTCTCAGAAAAACGAAAACGCCGGAAAAGTCAATGACCCTTCCGGCGTTTAATAAAAAATAAAACGATACTTATTTGGCCTCAAAAGTGGTCCGGACTTCACCAAGGAAAGACGCTGTAACAACTAATTTACTGGAAGTCAATTCCTCCACTACAAATGGAAGAGAAAACCCATCCTGGGTGATCGTCAATGTTTTACCATCCTCTGATAAGACATAGGTACCAGCCAAAGTTTGTGGATCAGCAGGGTCGCACTTAGTAGCACCTTCGTCCGTTGAAGTTTTTCCATCAGCAGAGAAACTGAGGCAATTATCAGCAATGCAGGATTCGGTGACGTCTGTCGTCCAGGGATCAGAAGAATCGATCCGGCTTTCCTGCTTGACTATTTTCCAGCACGATTGCCCTGTTAATAAATCTTTGGAGGAATCGTCTTTTTTGCAGGAAGCAAGGACAAAAATACCGGCCGAAAAGGCCAAAATGGTTAAGAATGAAAGGTTTTTCATAAAAAAAGTTAAGAATTTAAAAATGTAATTCGGTATTAACGAAAAAATGCTTTTTTTATTTCCCGGGTCATTAAACTTTCAATAAGTGGAGTGCCAGCCGGAAGGTGCTCTTTAACTCCGGTCGGAAAAGTCCGCCGCGCCAAAAATGGAGGAGCGGGTGGGGTTTGGATGAAGTGGGTAGATTTTTCATGAGGACGAAGGACGGGATTAAGAAAATTAATAAAAGCTGGTATTTTTGGAAATGAATACTTACTTTTGAAGAAAATTTGAATAGCATGACAAGCTCACTTGCGCTTTCTGAATATGAAATCGAACGCGGAAAACCAATGCCAGACAAAAACCACGCTTTTGTTCAGGGGAATTTTCTCAACCAACTTTTTCTGAAATACAGACACCAATTCAGGGCCTTGCCCGAAATCAACCTGGACCTGCCTATTCGGGAACGAGTGCCAGATGTGGCAATTTTCCCTCCAATGGTTTTCATGCCTGACCAAAATGAACTGCGGATGCGCGAAGTTCCACTTGGCGTAATCGAAATTCTTTCAGCCAAACAAGACCTCTCAGAATTGATGGTAAAATGCTCCGAATATTTTGAGGCCGGAGTGAAATCTTATTGGCTTGCGCTCCCAGCTTTAAGGACCGTTTACGTATTCTACTCCCAGGATGAATATGATATCTATTCCGGCAAAGACATTTTGCACGACAAAAAATTGAAGATTGAACTGGATTTATCTGAAATATTCAAATAAAGATATGCTTTGGGTGTTACTAATTTAAATATGAAGTATGGGTAGCCAACCTAAAGCCACGCTTTATTTGAGTTGATACTCGAAAACCGCCTATCCTATCACTCAGCATAACAGAAGTGGTTTTCAACTCCCTACCCTTTCTGATCTTCATCGCCCTTTTCTTCCCGCTCTATTTCGGTACTAGAGGACGTGGGCGTACCTGGGTTTGCCTTTTGGCAAGTTATCTCTTTTACGGATGGTGGGATTGGCGTTTTCTTTCGCTGATCGTTTTTTCTACGGTGATGGACTGGTGGTTTGGACTGTGGCTCAGTTATTTGGACCGCCCTTCCGAGTTGCGCGAACAATGGAAAAGCGGTAGCCCCGTGCTTCAGTTTTTTGGCAAAATGACTACCTGGATCGCCTCCTGGGGTATGGAGCGGAAAGTGGTGCTGGTATTCAGCATAGTGATGAACCTGGGTTTTTTGGGCTTCTTTAAATACTTCGGTTTTTTTGCTGAAAATCTTGCCGACCTGATCAGTTCCATGGGGATGACCCCTTCCTGGACAACACTGAACATCATCCTTCCAGTAGGCATTTCGTTTTACACGTTCCAGAGCATGTCTTATACGATCGATGTGTATCGTCGCGAGATCGCGTGGGAGCCTTCCCTGTTAAAATTTGCTGCTTTTATTGCCCTTTTCCCTCAATTAGTGGCGGGGCCGATCGTGCGGGCCAAGGATTTTTTGTTCCAGATGCGTGAAGACAAAAAATTCGAGTGGCGGGCCTGGCATTCAGGCCTGGGCCGGGTTTTGTGGGGTTTTTTTAAAAAAATAGCCATTGCAGATTCGCTGGCTCCATTTGTTGATCAGTGTTTTAATGCGCCCGAATCCTTCGGCTCGATGCACCTGCTCATCGGGGTAGTTTTTTACTCTTTTCAGATCTATTGCGATTTCTCGGGCTACTCCGATATTGCCATTGGACTGGCGCGAATGATGGGCTATCATTTCCCGGAAAACTTTCGTACACCATATTTCTCCCGGAGTTTCAGCGAATTCTGGGCGCGCTGGCATATTTCACTTTCCTCCTGGCTGCGCGATTACCTCTATATTCCGCTGGGTGGAAACCGCCACGGGAAACTCGCCACCTACAAAAACAATATGCTAACCATGCTGCTCGGGGGGCTTTGGCATGGGGCAAACTGGGCTTTTGTGTTTTGGGGTTTCCTGCACGGCTTGTATCTCATCTTACAACGAATAATTGCACCTGCATGGCACCGGGTGGTAAGGGTTTTTAGGCTGCCCAACTTTGTTTCTGCGGGTACCGAAATGGCTACCGTATATGGATTTACGCTCCTGGCCTGGGTCTTTTTCCGAAGCGGCAGCATTGGGTTGGCAGGAGGCGATAGTTTTGGTACTGCCAATGCGATACTTGCCGGCATTTTCGG
>JBJXGO010000197.1:0-8590 GCA_046160345.1 Saprospiraceae bacterium | reverse complement strand
CGATCAAACCAAAATCCCTGCTCCTTATTTCTGCACTACTAATTTCCGGGTTTTAGCAATTTCTCCATTGCGCACTTGCACGAAATAAACGCCATTGGGCAAAGAGCTTATATCTAAATTGAACCGGTTTTCGCCTTTCACGAGCATCTTATGTTCAGTGAGGGCCATTTTGCCAGATGGGTCAAGGATGGCTACACTTACATCGCTATCAGCTTCCAGCGGCACTTCTACTATCAACTGATCTTTGGCCGGGTTCGGGAAGAGGCCAAAACCAGCGTTTTCAAAGATCACTTCCAGCGAAATGTTCTCTATCTCGCCGTCCGTGGAGCCATCAATACGCCATGCGCTCGCACTTCTGCTTGCCTTAAAGGTGTAGCATTGTGTATTGCTCCAAGCGCCGGCATAGCCATAAACATAGGCTTTGTAGGAAGTGGAAACCGTAGCATTGTTAAGAATGATCAACTCGCTAGCCGTGCCTGCATTTTCTGAGGTGCCAACCCATGTGGTACCCCGATAAAGTTTCAAATCATAGTCGAAAGGCAAGGTGGTCAACTCAACTTTGATGTTTTTCTGGGTGCTTGTATTGCCAAATTTGTAGTAATCCTTATCAGTTGAGGTGGCAATTTGGGCCGTAAATGCGGTATTGATTGGAACCGATACTGCCGTGGAATTGGTATTGTTTGGCTCATACTGATCGGCACAGTTGGAGGATGTGGTGAACTGTGCGCTTCCGTAGCTGCCCTGTTGTCCGCTACAAACTGCTTTAACTCTATAATCATAAAGCGTGCCCACGCTTAAACCAGACAAGGCTTGAGAAGTGACCGTAAGATTGGGCACAACCGTCCAGGTAGGATCGGAGGCTTTCTTCCACTCAAAGGTATAAGTAGTGGCTCCGGATACTGCGTTCCAGCTACAGGTAGCGCTTGTTTGAGTGATGTTGGTGGCGGCGAGGCCTCCAGGTGTACCACAGCCGCTAGGCGCCTGGCAGCCCGGCGAACTGGCCAGGGCAACCCGCGCGCCGCCTGAAGAGAACAGCGATTGCATTCTTGATTTCTGGCCAGTGGTAAATACATTCATGCAGGCATCGTCTGTGTAGTCCATGTAGTTCATAAACATATCGCCATTGGGTCCATTGCTACAGCTGATGGTCGGGAAAGACGGGCAGCCATAGTTTTCGTCTGCTTGATTGGGCGTATCGCTTACGCTGTCGGTACCAGAGCAAGAAGAGCCGTCGTCACCCCAAATATGATAGCAATTGAGCCAGTGGCCCACTTCGTGGGTGGCTGTGCGGCCTTTGTCGAATGGGGGTGTAGATCCGATGGTGCCAAAATAAGCATAATCACACACTACCCCATCGGTTGCTGCTGGACCGCCGGGAAACTGTGCATAGCCAAGCAGCCCACCAGAAAGGTTGCAAACCCAGATATTGAGGTACTTGTTGCGGTCCCAGATATTTAGGCCACCGGTTGAAAAGTACTTCACGTTGTCGTTGGTACTGAACCCGTTAACTGTGGTGCTGCGTCGTTGGATGCCGCTGGTGGCCGCACCGTTAGGGTCTTGAGTTGCCAGGCAAAAGTTGATCTCACAGTCGGCAGCAACACCTAGAAAGCCTGCCGGAGTGTTGCCGGCATCAGCGTTTGTGCGGCGGAAATCATCGTTCAACACGTCCAATTGCGACATAAGTTGCGCATCGCTGAGGTTTTGGGCTGCATTGTAATACACCACGTGGAACACCACCGGGATCGTGATTACGGCACGGTCGCTGGCGCCACCCTGCTGCATAAATTTTTGCGTGTGTTCTTCAATGTTTCGGATTTCCTGTAGCATAGCCGGGTTTTCCAGCAATTGGCGGGCGAGCACTTCTTCGGCGGCGCAGGTACGGTGCTGGGCAGAAGCGTTCAGGGCGAGCAGCAAAAAAGCCGCTAACGGGATAAAGATTTTTTTGAACATGAAATGAGATCAGGTTAAAAATGAACAGTTTGAGTTTGGAAAAGACGATGTGTTTTGTTGACAAATGGTGGATTACAGAGCTCGCTGCTGAAGCACATTGCAAGAGAGAATTTTGCTCCAGCGAATATTCGTTCGGCAAATGTATTTTCTGGAAAAAGGAATTTTGAATAAATTTTTTTCAATTTGAATAGCCTTGCCGGGCGAATATTGAACAAAATTGCATCCGTGCGGAATTATATTCTAATTTCGATTAAACTTGTGTTTTTTTATTGTTTTTTGATATTGATTTTTATTTTGAAACAGAATATGATTGCCTTGGCTAAAATTGGTAAATTTTTCGAAATTTGCCATTTATTTTACAAAAATCAAGTATCATCATGTTATATTCTCGCTTTAGTGAAAGTCGAGTTCTCACGGTAATTGCCCTGTTTTCCTTCCTGGGACAACTCGCTGCACAAACCAGTTTGTTTGTCCCGCGTAATTACCTCAGGCCCTACGAACTCGGCACCCGAAGCTGGGATGGGAAACCCGGCCCCAACTATTGGCAAAACCGCGCCGCTTATACCATCACTGCCAGCCTGGAGCCCAAAACCCGCCGGCTTTCCGGTGAAGAGACCATCACTTACACCAACAACAGTCCGGACACGCTCAAATACATTCGTTTCAAACTCCAGCATGACCGCTATCGAAAAGGCGCGCAACGCTCTTCTGACGTGGACCCCAGCGATGTGAGCGACGAGGGAACATCGATCGAAGCCTTGAGTATCAATGGAAAAGTTGCATCGGATAAGGATTTGCGAAGGCATGCCACTTTTCTGGATGTTTCAATCAAAAGCAGCCCTCTGACGCCTAAATCCTCGGCAACTTTCACGCTGCGTTGGTCCTACACCTTGCCTGCGGCAAAAGGTTCGGCGCGGGAATGCACCTGCGACAGCACTACATTTTTCGTGCCATACTGGTATCCGCAAATTGCAGTTTATGACGATATAAATGGCTGGGCGAGCCATCCCTACACAGGGCAGCAGGAGTTTTACCACGATTTTGCTGATTACGATGTAACTATTAGCCTGCCCAGGGGATTCCAGGTTTGGGCTACCGGAGAATGGCAAAATGCCAAAGACATTTTGAACCCCGTTTATTATTCGCGTTGGGAAAATGCGCATACAGCCGCGGATGTGATTTCGGTTTTTTCTGAAAAGGAGTTGGAGACCTCCGAGGTTTTTAAAACCTCGGAGGTCTCCCGCACTGCCTTCCGCTTCAAAGCCAGCGATGTGCCCGATTTCGCCTTTGCAGCCAGCGACCACTATAATTGGGACGCTACATCGACCGTAGTGGACGACAAAACGGGGCGTCGTACGTTTGTCAGTGCCGCCTACAATACGGCCTCCACCGATTACCCCCAGGTAGCGAAAATTGCTGCCGACGGTATTCGGATGATGAGCACCTGGCTGCCTGGCTATCCATTTCCGTACCCTGTTATGACCGTTTTCAACGGCGACGATGGAATGGAATACCCCATGATGTGCAACGACGTGAGCACCGCGCCCCGGTCGCCGATGGGCCTAACCCTTCACGAAGTCAGCCACAGCTATTTCCCCTTCATGATGGGTACCAATGAGCAAGACCATGCCTGGATGGACGAGGGCTGGGCGGCGTTTTTTGATTATCTGCTTTCCGATTCACTTTCTAACCACACGGAAGGCGGAGTACGCGATTACTCCAGTATTGCAGGCACCGAAAACGATGTGCCGCCCATGGTGAAATCGCGCAACCTTACCACGGCTTACCGAAATGCTGCCTACCAAAGACCCTCGCAGGCTTATTTTACCCTGCTGGATTTGTTGGGATACGAAAAATTTCACGAATGTATGGTTGAATATATGAATCGCTGGAAGGGAAAACACCCCGCCCCTTTCGATTTTTTCCAGACCTGGAACGCTGCCTCCGGGCAAAATCTCGACTGGTTTTGGAAACCATGGTTCTTTGATTGGGGTTATCCAGACCTTGGCATTCAAGGGGTTATAAAAGATGAGGCGGCACATTGCCAGGTCATTCTGGTTGAACGAAAGGGCAACATACCGGTGCCAATTCATTTAGAAGTAGAATACACGGATGGCTCAAAAGGAACCTTTCATCAAACAGCAACGGTATGGCGGGATGGGAAAGGAATTTACCGCCTAGCTTGTGCGGAGGTCAAAACCGTAAAATCGGCAAAATTGGGCGGGACAACGATTCCGGACGCGGATGAGGGGAATAACAACTGGGCAAAATAGCCGGGGTATGCCAAAACCCGGGTTGGTTAACACGGGAAATATCCATGGCGATTTAGCGTTCCCCCCTGAAATATTTGAAGTTATGCAAAAAACGCTCTTCCCGGCGCTGGTTCTTTTTCTACTATCTAACAGCATTTCCGCACAAAAACCTGCAAAACCATCCAATATTTTTGACCTTAAAGATGCCATTGCCCAAAAACTCGTCAGTATTCATATTGAAGGCAAGGGCGGGCATCAAGGGGAGGCTCTGAAAATTGTATGTAAAAACATTCGCGGTCAATATCTCCGAATCCGTATCCCGCAGGGCCAGCTGATGGAACCAAGCAATACCAGCGAACAAACCTTGGTAGTGGCCGAAGAATTGCTGCTCGCAGTGATGGCCAAAACACCTGCAGAGGCCGCACTCAAGACCTTTTGCACCGAATCGGGTGATAATTCTCCAAATACCGGATCGGTATTTTCAGTAGGCGCTATTGCCCCGGCAGCGGTATGCAACTTATTGAAATTCATCGCTGAAAAAGGCAAAATAGAAAGTTCGGAAGCCCAAACTGCTGTATGGTGTCTCACAGGCGGCAACACCTTAGCCTCCATCGGCGACCCGGAATTGACCAGGTTTGTGGCCGACCAGTTGGGCAAGGAAGTGCCCGGCTATAAAATAAGGCACAGTACGGTAGAAATCGTGCCCGGACGGCCAGCAGCACTTGGCAAAGCGCTCGTTATAGAGGGCAATTTCCGCTACTATCTGGAAAAAGATGAGCGCGTTATCATGGTCTTGCTCGATGCTTCGGGCAAACTCATCAAAGAGGTGTCCAAGGAAGAACTCATGAAAAAAGGTGAACACCGGAGTGGTCTTCGCCTGGAGGTGTACAACCTGGATCCGGGGAAATACACGCTCCGGATGCAGACCAAGGCTGGGAGGGTTATCAAGGATACGGAAATTGAGTTTTAAACCAAACTATTAGACATTTTTGTTTTGCCCCCAGACCTGTAAGGTTTTTGGAAACCTTACAGGTCTCGATTTCAAAAAATATCCCGAAGCATGGTTTAAAACCCCGACCGATTTACACAATAAATGGCACCAAAGTTTTCCTTTCCTTTGGATAGTCCTCAAAAGTAGCCTTATACCAACGGTGGTGCGCCAGCGCACGCGGAGCCAGGTTTGCAATAGTCCACACGGCAAAAGACAGCGCGGGAAGACACCAGCTCATCAGCGCAAATCCAATCCATTCGAGCATTTCGCCAAAGTGGTTGGGGCAACTTACCCATTTGAACAGGCCACCTTGAGGAATAGCATACCCTGTTGTGTCTGGTTTGCGCAAACGAAGGAGGATATTGTCTGAGTGCCAGTTGATGCCCAAGCCAAGCCAAAACAACCCCATTCCCTCATGGCTTTTTCACTTAAGATATACCTGGAGCCATCGCGGAGTGTATCGAGTGCTTCGCTGGTGTAAAGGGGAGGGTTACCCGAGATTTTACCAAAAGCGGTCACAAACGGCTGTCCAAGTCGCAATAACCAGTTTGGAACAATAATTTTTGGCGTCAGTTTTCCAGTAATTTTATGGACTATTTCTGCCAACTGCTCCATGGTAGCATAATGACCAGAAAGCAGGTAGGCTTCTCCGCTCCGACCCCGATTGAGGGAAAATACAGCAGTATCGGCCACATCACGCACATCGCACCAGTCAAACCCGCCAGGAACGAGTAGCGGTATATTTTGGTAGTAAAGATCAAGCAGAAATTGACCTGAAAGAGAAGGCCCAAAATCAAAAGGGCCAATGACACCTGTTGGGCAAAGTGCCACTATTTCGATTTTGTTTTGTGCGGCAAAATTTTGGGCAAACCTCATGGCTTCTGCCTTGCTTCTGTCGTAAGCCATGCGGCTTTGAAAGGCGAGGGGGCGAGTCTCGTCAAAAACACCCTCCTTGGGCAATTCCGTGAATGCGTGAATGGAACTGAAATACACCACACGTCTAACGCCCGCGACAAGTGCCGTTTCAAGCACATTTCGAGTACCCTGAACGTTGACCTGGTATACTTTTCCACCCAAATCTCCCTCTATGGAAATCAGTGCCGCAAGGTGAATGAGCACTTCACAATCTTTGGTCAATTGCGCTAAAGCCGCAAGGTCAAAAAGTTCGCCTTGTACCCGTTCGATATTCAATCCTTCCAATGCGGGACTCTGGCTTCTTTGGAGCACCCTCACTTCATTCCCTGCGTCGAGCAGTTTTCGGACGACCAAATTTCCGATACGGCCCGAGGCTCCTGTGACGGCAATTTTCATAGACTTGTTATTTTCGCCCAAAGAAACAAAACCAGCCTATGCTACGCACCATCCTATTTTTACTTATTACCCTCAGTGCTCTGCCATTTGTGGCGTTTTATTACGACCAGCCCCTGGTGGCCGAACAATTGGCGGCATTGCAAATCCTGATAAAGATCATGTTGGGGGTCGCATTTACCTGTTTCGTTGTCAGCGAATTAACAGGCAAATACAGTCAGGTGGACAAATTGTGGAGCATCTTGCCGATGGTTTATGTTTGGCTGGTTGCAGTACAAAGTGGCCTTCAGGAGCGATTGGTCTTGATGGCCCTGCTGGTCACCATTTGGGCGCTTCGTTTGACTTACAATTTTGGGCGGCGCGGGGGATACCACTGGATTCCCTGGCGAGGCGATGAGGATTATCGCTGGGGTGTTTTACGCCAAAACGCTCTTTTGCGGGGGCGTATCCGCTGGGGCTTATTCAACTTGTTTTTCGTCTCGATCTACCAGAATGCACTCATCCTGCTGTTTACCTTGCCTATTTTGGTGGCCTGGCAGGGGGAGCCGTCCTTAACCTGGCTGGATTATCTGGCAACAGGGCTATTCCTCGGTTTTGTAATTTTGGAAACCTTGGCCGACCAGCAACAATGGAATTTTCAAAAGGAAAAACACCGGCGCCAGGCAAAGGGAATAGCGCTTGGAGAAGTTTACGGACGCGGATTTTGTAACACGGGGTTATGGGCAAGGGCCCGGCACCCTAATTATGCCGCAGAACAAGCAATTTGGTTGAGTTTCTATTTATTCAGCGTAGCCGCCACAGGAAGGTGGCTAAACTGGTCCTTGGCCGGGGCTATTTTGTTGATGTTGTTGTTTGTTGGCAGCTCGGATTTCAGCGAAAATATCTCAGCAGAAAAGTATCCGGGGTATAAAGAATATCAGAAGCGAGTCAATCGTTTTTTATTTTTTATTCGGTAAAACTAATTTCATTGAAAATGAGCGAATTAAGCGTCAAAGAGGCCATCAACAACTTTTATCAACGCAACGATTTTGGCGATGATGGTGGGTTGGGCCAATCTGTGAACTGGGTAAAAATCGGTTTTTTACCCCTTCCTATCTTCAATCTTCCCTCCCGAAAAAAGGCTCTGCGGATACATGACATCCATCATGTGGTGATGGGCTTTGACACGAGCTGGAAAGGCGAAACTGCGGTGAGCGCCTGGGAAATTGGTTCCGGAGGATGGGGCCGCCTTTGGTATGTCTGGCTCATCGTGCTTTCAGGTATGGCAGGCGGCGTGGTTTTGTACCCAAAATCTACCAAGGCAGCCTTTCGGCGTGGACTTTTCATGCGCAATGCCTACCTCTGTGGCCTCGATGAAACCAGGATGATGGACATGAAAGTGGCGGAATTGCGCCAAAAATTAGAAACGGGCGTTTCTTCAGGAAGGAGTTATTTTTGGTGGGCATTGCTCAGCCTTGCCCTTGTAGTCCTTCCGACATTGTTGGGATTGTTTGTTTTATGGTTGGTGTTTGTTTAAACGTTTGGATTAGTTACTCGAGTGCGACTGACTTGCCTTCACCCCGCTTTTTCAAAAAAATCCAATCATATATCTATCCCGACTTGTGGCAAAGTAAGGCGTTGACTTTGTTGTAAATTTAACTTCCCGAAAGTTCTAAACTTTCGGGAAGTTAAATTTCGTGCTAAACCATTAGAGTATAACTTTCGCCCTATTTTTATCGCCAAATGCAACAAAACGATTTTCAAACCTACCCATTCGGCAACATCCCGAAACGGCTCAACGATTTTTTCAAACCCGAAAACCGCGACATCGTAGGCCGTACCGAAGAACTCGCCCAGGTGCGTCGCGACCTGCTCGAAGGCCGCGCCACCGTGCTGGTGAATGGGATCGGCGGCATTGGAAAAACCACCATTGCCCGAAAGTATGTGGAGCGCCATTGGGATGATTATCAGCATATTGCATGGCTTACAGTAAACGCCCCACAGTCCGTCAGCCACGACCCGCACAAAGCGGCTGCCGATGAAGGATACTCGCCCATGCACGATGCTTTTTTGCGAAGCACGGCGCTCTGGCGAAGTCTAGGCATTGAGA
>JBJXGO010000196.1:0-2859 GCA_046160345.1 Saprospiraceae bacterium | reverse complement strand
AAAACTTCCATACTATCGCAAAAGCCATGCGCATTTGGAGATATGCTCAATAGGGTGATATCATTGGCCATTCTTTGTTGTTCATGGAAAACTTTGGTTGAATCTACAGGTACAATAAAAGGACCGTTCACAAGGTTTAAATCATGAGACAAAAATCTTGAATTCGATACTTGACGAACATTACTGGAGGCGGTATCAAAGCTGATATTAATCAAAGTCGAATCAAAATGGCCGCCCCCCTCGTCGGAGTATTGAATCTGTATAATAAAATAGGAGTTTGAGTCAACTTTCAGATTCAAACCTTTTATCAGATTAAATGGTTCTACATCGAGCGCCCATCCATATATTGGTTTTGATGATATGCTGCCTGTTCCATAAAAGTGGCCGTATCCACTATCGCTATCAGCTAAATCCTTCTGAAGAGGGATAGAGGAAGTATCTAAGTAAATATAAACCGAATGCACAACCGACCCATTACTCGGTATTACCTCAATTGCCTTTATTAATTTATCTGAATTTAACGGATTGCGTATTACAAAACATTGTCTTAGATGATCTTCAATGGTATCGGGCAAGGAGAAGTTGGTTTTGAAACTTATATCAGGATTAGACATACTTGCAACCCGTTTAGCAAAAACAGGAGTTGGTGGGGCCAGGTTCGGGTCGCCTTCCAGTGCCTGATCGAGCGCCCATGTCCTGATGAGGTCAATTTCATTTTGAGTCAAGTGCCTCTCGGTTTTAAATTTACCATAGTTAGCGGCGTGCATGGCAGGAGGCATCTGCCCGGTATTAACAAATAATTCAACAGCTAATCTCTGATTAAACACATCCGAATAACTCATAAATGTGAGACTTGAATTGGCTTCGCTGTTATGACAAGGACTACAATGGCTGTAAATAATACAGGCTATATCCTCGGACCATGTGACCTTTTGAGCCTTGACATTTATAAAGATAAGTGTCATCAAAATGGCAGAAAAATATCTCAGTATATTCATCGTGGAACAACTTGCATTAAAGTATTATCAATCGCATTGACGTACCAAAGCCTATTATTGTAAATTTTAAGTCCCATAATGCCTTTCGTTCCGGTATTTATCCTTGCCAGTTCCTTTTTGGTATTCACATCAAGGCAAATAATTTCACCTGTTTCATAATCAGATACAAACAATCGGTTACTATTAATTTCAATACCACAGGGCTTGTTTAAGCCTTGGTCATAAAATATTTCCCACGTTACACCAGACATCTTCGAATATTCTGCTACTTTTTCATTTACAGGAGGCAGGCTTGATGAAACCGATCCTGTGGTTATATCCATTCTTAATATCCTTTTATTTCCACCATCCACAATGTACAACCATTTTCTATCTTTATCAAGTATAAGGTGGCTGGGGACATTCGGGTCTCTTTTAACGGTTACTTCATTATATCTTCTGAGTTTTGCATCATCATGATAGTCATTTCCTGGACCATGATCGGCAGCAAAATCATATCGTATAATATTATTGTAATAACCATCAAAAACCCAAAATATATTGTCCTTTTCAGAAGCAATGCCCATGCAGTAAGGACTTTGGTGAACCATATCCAAATGGCTTCCGTTTTTGAGTTGTGTTGGTGGATTACCTATAATACCATAAATACTAAAATCACTGGACCACAGGGCAGGCCCGGTATATCTTCCTCCCCCGTGATTCGCATCCAGAACATTAGGGCTGGTAGCCCAATTACCATTTGGGCTAAATGCCAGAGCTGAGGTTAAGGACATAAAGTGCCAGGAGTTGCCATCTTTTATGTATTTTGAGGTTTGACTCGCTTCACCCGGATCGGTAAAAGTTACAGAAGAACTCCCCGTATTTTCAGTGCCTTTATTTACAACCCATAGTTGATTTTTTTGGGATGGATTAAAGTCAAGGTCCTGTGGAAGAGAAATCTGACTTGAGTTATTAGCTATCATTTTATATTCTGGAAGCAGAGTACCCCAATCAACTGAAGCAGCTGCAAGGTAAAATTCGGGGAGATCGTCTTTTAATGGAAAAGGAGGCTCCTCTTTATCATCCTTTTTACAGGAAGTTGCAAATAGAAGTAGGCTGATGAATGAATAAAGGAGATATTTTGCTCTCATATAAATAAAATTAGTTTAGATTGGCTTAATAGTATATCATTAGTTTCAAAAAACAAATATGATAAAATAAATTTAAAGTGTTGCTATTATTTATAGTTCAAAAACAAGAATGTGCATTGCAGAGATGAGTATTATCCACTTGAAAGTATTAGATAAAGCACTTCGCAAGCCGATTTCAGACTAATGGAGGTCTTGATTTCAGTGGGTAGCCAAAAAAATGGCTCTTTTGCTTTTGACTGAGGGTTGGATTCGCGCGCTAGGGTTAAAAGCAAATGTGCCATTTGTGTGTTGGCCGAAGGATTTTCAATTTTTATGAGCGTTGGAGAAAATTAAAACACGAAGCGTTGGATTGCTGTGGGGTACACGAACTCTAAATCAAATGTTTTTGGAGATGAAAACTGATTTAAATAATACAAATGTTGCGTTAGATTGTTGAACCGGCTGATAGCTTGCAGGTAACGGCTGTGGGCTTGCCTTAGTGCGGATTACGGAGCCGACAAGCCTTGAACCATTTACAAAGTTAGTGGGAACTATGAACTTTCCAAACCTAAAAACTAGCATTAGGCAAGCCTACTGTTACCAATAGGTGTGGCCTGAAGCAAACTCTCTAACTCATTTTCAGATAAGAGCACAATGAATTAGTTTACAGTAAACTCTCTAATTCCTATTCTGAGCAATCACTCTAATACATTTTTAAGTTCAAACTCTCTGATTCACTTTAAGATCAAACT
>JBJXGO010000195.1:0-10973 GCA_046160345.1 Saprospiraceae bacterium | reverse complement strand
CAGGAGCATTATTGTATCCTCCGGTCTATTATCGACACCACCATCAAAAATGGCCAATCCGTTTTCGGCGCCATCGCAGCTATAGCTCACATGCCAACGCCGCCGAAGGCGGCTGTATAGTTACAAACAGTTTAAACAATGGCAAATCAAGAAAAAGATCCTGAACTCGGCTTAAGGAGCCAACCGCCCCAACCTCATACAGACGGCAAAGGCCCCATCACTCTTGATGGCAACTTTTATTTGGCAGGGTACAACGGGCCCACATTTGTAGGTTATCTGCGCGAAGCAACCGGTGGATGGTCAGGTTACGCCGAAGTAGATCCGGACCCATCTGTAGCAGCCCTAATGAGCATTTACCAAAATGGAGGGCTAGATTACTGGTATAATGTAAACACGGGCGACTGGCTTACCTACCAATCAGCCGCCGCATCACCTATGTACTTTACTGAATATAAGACCCAGGCCCGTAGCTGGGTTCTACAACCAGACGGTAAACTTCATAGCAATGGTAACGGAAACAATGCGGCATTGTACAAGCCCGACGGACCTTGGCTGTATGCAAACAATGAGTACTATCAATTAACGTGGAAAAAAGTACCTGCATAGGTTAAAAGCGCCTTGTCTGCACCCACAACAGGATTCTTCCACCCACTCAGGGGTAATAACGTAGGAGTCAGTTAATCTAAGTTTGTGGTAGAGATTTCTCAAATTCAGAGGACTGTACTTCTACGTTTACCAGTAAAACTAGGCACGGCACGGATCAATTACCACTGGTCGGCACTAAGGGCTAATACTCAATGATTGCAACCCCTTTTTCTATCTTTTAACTCTACCTGACTCAAGCTTATAAGCAAAGATCGGGTAAAAAGACCTAAATTATTCTAAAATTCTCTCAATCTATGGCATCACCTTCACCAATTGAGCATGTATTTGTCATTATGCTCGAAAATCGCTCCTTCGACAACATGCTGGGCCTGGCTGGCATTGAAGGCGTTCCTCCACCTCCCATTACCGAATATTCAAACACCTACAAAGGCAACAGCTACCCAGTAACCGGAGGCGCGCCCACTAGCATGACTTCTGACCCAGGGCACGAGTTACTCGATGTACTACAGCAATTGACAAACCTTGCACCCAGTAGTTTCCCACCACAACTAGGCCCATATCCGAGCAATAAAATTGTCCACCCGGACTTCCCTAATGGGACAGGGTTTGTAGCCAACTATGCCACCGTCGCCGATGAAGAAATTCCCCCGCCCACGGCCCCGCACTATGGGGACATTATGAAATGTTTTACTGCGGAGCAGATACCAATCCTTTCGCAACTGGCTAAAGAATTTGCTGTTTGTACGCGATGGCATTGTTCCATTCCCGGCCCCACCTGGCCTAACCGTTTTTTTGTGCACCTCGCGTCCTCTAACGGGCTTGACTGCAGTCCAACCCTTGACCAGATGTCAAGTTGGATGACCAAAGGATTCTCGTCGCCCAATGGTTCAATCTTTGAGAAAATGGAAGGAATGGAATTCCCACCCAAGCATAAGATCTATCATGATTATGATCCCAATACTTTTAATAGTGCATTTTCAGATGACCCAGAACGTGGCGGAGGTTTTAAAGGCATGGGTTGGATACCCCAAGTTGGATGTATAAAGGGAATAAAATATGAAGATATACTATTCCCGCTTAAGGAGTATTTCGAAGCTGACATTAATCGATATTACCCATACGCATACACCTTTATAGAGCCGCATTATGGAGAAGGCCGTCTCAATACTTATTACGGGGGATCGTCACAGCACCCTATGGATGACGTATACGGTGGGGAGGCCCTTGTAAAATTTGTGTACGAGAAGCTGCGTCAATCCCCGATATGGGAAAAGAGTTTGCTAATTATCACGTACGACGAACACGGTGGTTTTTATGATTCTGTAGCACCTCCGGGTGCTCCACCGCCGAACGATGGGAGCATACCTTGGGGGGTATCTGGTACCAACAATAAATTCGGCTTTGAATTCGATCAGTACGGAGTCAGAGTACCTGCGATTGTAATATCACCATGGATCCAAAAAAACACTGTGGAGAACACTGAACTGTACGATCATACTTCAGTGTTGAAGACCCTCGAAGAGATTTTCAATATTCCCACCCTAACCGATCGTGATAGCAGGGCCAAAAGCGTACTAAATTTATTAAACCTCGATAGCCCCAGAACGGACTGTCCTACTGATCTTGGTCCGTTACCCCCCAGTTCGGGCCCTAGACTGGAGTTCAGCGAGGCGGAGATAGAAGCAATGGACCAGGAACCGTTACCGGAGTCGGGCAACCTGATTGGCTCGATGGGAATATTGGTTAAAATGGACTATGAGATGTCATTAAAGACACAGGAGTCTGAATCGCTGTTGCGCACGAAGATACAGAACATCAAGACCCGGGGCCAACTCAAAGCGTATGCGGCCGAGGTGGCGGAAAAACTAGCCGGAAAATAGACCGAGAGGCACTGACTTGTCCTAGAATAGGTTTACACCAAAAGTAACCATTCAAACCCTCTATATACTTGCATGTAAAACCAAGCCCAACAGAAAACAATCTATCTCTTAAACCCTGCCAAGCCGCTCCCCATTCATCCGGGGGGCGGCTTTTCCCTAGCCACACCAGCGAGTTCTATCCTGCTCACACCAGAAACAAATAAGCAAATACCAATATGTTTTCCAGTAGGTTTGCAGAGTAAAAACGTACTAGACCAAAGCCTCTTTATGAACAAATTTAAATCAATCGGCATCGTTCTCTACGACGATTTTAACTCACTGGATGTAGCGGGGCCCTATCAGGTATTTTTTGCCCTGCTTCGTGTTCTAGCCCCAGCCTAGACCAATCTTATATTTAATCACTGATGCCCGGCCGCCGCGCCTGTGGTCTTTTGACCCAGCGCCACTTCGGAGGGGCCTTTAAATCGACCACTGACTATATGCATTAATAAAGGACTAAATTTGCTCCAAAGCTAAATGCTCACCCAAGTGGCGCTGGGTCAAAAGACCACAGGCGCGGCGGCTGAGATCGTTGTTTTTGCAAATAGTGTTTATTGAAAGTAAGGATAAGGAACACCTCGCAGGGCTAAAAGTGACGCTGAAGTAAAATATAAACCACTCAGCCCTGTTTCTTTTTTGTCAATTCGCGTCGCACTTGTTGAACATATTTATGGGTGACGCCCACGAATTCGGCTATTGATGCGTCGCTCCAATCCGGAAATTTTTGGATGGTTTTGATGGTGATGGTGTGGGTCGTTTCTTCGCGACCTTTTTCACGACCTTCTTCGCGACCTTCTTCGCGGCCTTCTTCGCGACCTTCTTCGCGGCCCTCCCGAAGGCCCTCCTCTTTCCATTTTCTCCCAAATATTTCAGGGATCGCGTCAATCCAGTCGCGCTCCGCTTTGGGCAATTGTTTGCTGAGTTCTTTAACTTGAGCCTCTGTCATTTTATAAAAATTGGTGACGTAAAGTGTTAGGGTTTGGAGCAGAATGCCTTCGCGGTCGCTCCGGTAGAATGGCTTGCCAAAAGTAAGGACGTTTGGCCATTTTTTCAAAACGAATCTTTCATTGCGGGCAAGTTTTAAAGCCAGAAACAGGTTTTTCAGGTATTCGGTTTCCACTTTTTCCTCAATTTCCTGAGGCGGTATCCTACTCAAGTCTGTGAGCAAGTAATGAAAGTTTGGAACAAACGCTTCCCAGTCTTCTGGTAAGCCCGGGAAATAGCTGGAAAATGCCTTCTGTTTCCACGCATGCGCTCCGTGATACACGACAATCGGAATGACAAAAGAGAGCGGGCGGTTGTTTTTGAGATCGTCTTCCCAAATTTGTAACAGATAATCAAGCAGTTGAAGGTGTACAGGCTGAGAAGGCAAGTAACTTTTGTGCTCAAATAGGAATAGTAGCCGAGCCGAAGCGCCGCTCGCCAAACGGGTTTCATACAGCACATCGCTGAAGGAAATCCCGAAGCGACCACTGACGAAGGCAGTATCTATTTTCTGGAAAACACCGAAATCTATTTGTCGATGTATAGCCTCGAGAGTGTAATGCAGCAGGTAGTTTCTGGCGATTTTCGCATCACTGAAAAAGGCTTTGAACACCGCGTCGTGCGGTTCATGATCTTTTTTTTGAAGATGTTTTCTATTTGGCATAGGCGCGGCTGAATTTAACAGCGAAGATAAAGCGCCTCTAATTTAAAACAAAATGTTTTTTAAAAAAAAATTTCCGCCGCGCGTGGTGTTCCACTTTTATCACACACTGAACACTTTTAGCTTTAAAAAGGATGCCCAGCCGCCGAAAGGCCACAGAATCTAGGGTTTGAAGGGTTTTAAAAATTTTTTGACCAATCATGGCGGGTGTGTTGGGCTAACGATTAGGAATTTGCATTGGAATTGATTTACAGGGACTTATAAGGAATATTAGGAATTTATAGGGGCTAATGTAGAGCGGTTTGGGCTAACAAGTGGCAAAATTTGTCCTTGCGGGGGGAGAGAGGGTTTCAGTCTTTTGCTATGTTGAAAACACCAACTTATAAAACTTATCCGCCACCATGACACAACAATCCTTCCCTTGGAAAAGCCTCGACCTTCAAGAATTTGAAACATGTGATAATGCCACCTTATATTATCATTATCAAAAGGCAGAAGAAGATACGCCTATGGGCACCATTGTTATTAACCTGGCCTGGACCATGTCACCTGACGTGTGCTCTCCGCTGTTATTGACCAATTCGAATATAAAAAAGCATTACGATGTATATATTGTAACCGTTCGCGGCTACAAAAAAGAGGTTACCTACGGAAATTGTGTGGATAGGTGCGCTATTGATCTGCATGAATTCATTTGCCATTTCAAAATTGGCCAGTTCATTGCCATGGGGCATTCCATTGGCGTGGCGATTTGGTGGCAGTATATGCTGACTTACGGGCAAAAACCATTTGACAAGTTTATCTTGCTGGATGAGATGACCGCGTTGCTCCAAAATCCGGTAAATTCAGGGGTTCAAAATACTGAATACGGTTCAATAGTGCCCGTAGATGGTTTATTTGTGGCATATAATACATTAATGCAAGCAGATAAAGAAGCCATCGACTTTAGAAATACTCAAATACTGACCCAATTATCACTGGTATTTCAATTACGTCATCCAAATATCGTTTGCGATATTCTGGAGAAAGTCAATAATTACGGCTTTAAATCTACCGCTCAAATATTATACTCCAATCAAACCAACAACTGGATAGATAAATTACTTAATAATAAAATTAACATTCCAACCTATTTATTTTGCGGCAAAAATAGTGTTGTACCCTATCAGTCCGTTTGTTATCAAAAACAATTTTACACCGATTACCGCATCCATGTTTTTGAAGGCTTAAGTAGTTCACACTTTGCCTGGATGGAAAATTATGAGGAATTTAATGAATTGATAAACAATTTTCTTAAGGATAACCTTGGCTAAATTTTGCCCTGCTTGGTGTTCTAGCCCCAGCCTAGACCAATCTTATATTTAATCAGGGATGGCAGGCCGCCGCGCCTGTGGTCTTTTGACCCGGCGCCACTTCGGAGGGGCCTTTAAATCGAGCACTGACTATATGCATTAATTGTTTATTGAAAGTAAGGATAAGGAACACCTCGCAGGGCTAAAAAGGGTCGTGAGCGCACTGACACGACCATATCCAACCATTTAAAAAAGACAACATGGCAAACGATCCAAATACAAGCATCCCCTCCCCTTCAGCCCCGGTCTGGCAGAACTGGAGCGGAAACCTGGTGCACCAACCAGCCTTAGATAAGGCCAATTATTACTATACCCCGACCAACATCACCGAATTGCAGCAGGTGCTTGTTGCCGCTAAAACCGCCGGTGTTACCGTCCGGGTGTCTGGTCAGCGGCATTCACAGCCGCCGCTGGTTTTAGAGGATAACCGTGGCGCAGTGGAGCAGAAGGCTAAGACGTTTGTGGTGGACCTTTCTTGTTATGCCGACTTGGGAAATAACCACGATCAGCGTATCGTGTTAGTGCCTGGAAAGAACCAGGTCACCGCGAACGCCGGTGTTCGCGAGGACGAGCTGGACGCCTTCCTGAGCGCGAACAAACTCATGCTGCAGACCGTTACCGCAGGTGGCTTTTTCAGCCTCGGCGGCATGACGGCAGTGGACGTGCACGGCGCGACAATTGCCGCTCCGATCTTCGCAGAAACCGTGTCCTCATTCACCCTTTTACTCGCCGATGGGACGATAATGACGATTGATGAGCATACGCCGAAGGAGAATGGTTGGTCGCCTTTGCAGTTTGTCCGGGTGTCGCTTGGCGGACTGGGTATTGTTACCTCGATGACGATCGACGTCTTGGAGCGTCCCCAGCCGACAACACTGCAGGGAGGGAGCGAGCGATTAAGGCTTGTTGACAGATCGGCCTTCGCGGAAAAATTTGAATTGCTATTGGGAAAACACGACCGGGTAGAGACCTTTTTTACACCGTACGCCGCTGCCTGGCCTGGGTTCAATAACTTCCTTGCTTTGTATTGGGATATAGTAAAAAACCCAGCTCCGGAGACTCATAGCCAGTCTGCAAGCGCTTCAAACAATGCCTGCGTTCTAGCCGGCAAGAACCCACCGGAATACGGTGCGCCTTATCTGGGCGGCATTGCTAAATACGGAGCCGAATATGCACAAAAGTCGCAGTATTGGGGTTTGCCGACAGACGGTGCTGCAGAGGTTACAGCGTACGCCGCTTTCGAGGTGATCGAACCGGAAGTCGCTGCCGCCAATTTGTCGCATTCAGAGTTGTGGCTTACAGGTGCAGTTAGAGTCATGTTCATGTCTTATTACATTCCTTTACCTGATTTGAGCGCCAAGAGCCTCGGTATTGTGTGGGACAGATTGGATGAAGTTACCAAGATCGTCACGAAATACGACAAATTCCATATCGCGGCGCCGATGGAGTTCCGTTTTATCAAGAGCGGCAACTCGGCCATGTCCGGGACCTTTTCCGAGGCCCCCGGGAACAGTTGGTTCCTCAACCTTGATTTGATCGGTTTCATAGAGAAAGATATGGCGTCCAATTATAATAAAAAGCTATTGCAGTTTTTTGCCGAAGTCGAACAGGCATGGGTCAATAAGGGCGGTTTTCCACACAATGGAAAAATGTACGGTTTTTACAAGCCAGAGGATAATTCCACGTCTGCGCCGTTCAACCCGTTTTTTTTGTCCAGGCTTAGAAAACGCCGCGGCCCGCGCCTCGAAGCCTTTAATGCCTACCGCAAAAAACTGGACCCGAACGGCCTCTTCTATAACGATTATTTGCGGCAATTGCTGGAATAACGTGCGTTCCGGACAAGCGGAAACAGGGGGCTCTTTTGATGCCCAATGCATTCCATTTCTTTTAATGTTTCTCCCCAAAAATGCAATAATAATTAAAGTTTATGTCCGAATCGTGAATTATTGGGATGAAGTTCCCTGCGTTTTAAATATTACAATCATGAAGCCTACACACTACCGCTTTTTCATTCTCCTCTCCATCGTATCCGTCGTCTTATTCGGAAACAGCACTATCAACAATGATCCGGTCGCTAACCCGGACCCGTTCTCGATCGCCCATGCATCGCTTTTGATCCCGGACATTGCGGAAGGCCAACAGGAGTGCAGCAATGGGAGAGAAGCCCCGGATTCTCTGATGGTGCCGCCCAAAGGTTCTTTTTACGTTCAGGATTATCAAAGGAAACTTTATGATTTTATCCTCCGACGCAAATACGACAGTGAGCTTGGTTGGTGTGTAGACAAACGTGTGCGCGATACCGGGCCCTTCTCAAAAGGCACGTATTACGGGGTTCACCCGGCAGTACGAATATACTACTCTCCCAAGATGATGTATTGGCTCACCGGAAACCCGGACTATTGGCAGGAAGGGAAGAAATCAGGAGAAGCAAAACCTAAAAAACCGAGGGAAGGAGAAGTGCCCGAAGGCGCCATGATCGTCAAGGAAATGTACATGCCGCCGGCAGAAATATATATGGAACTTGAGGCGCTCATCAAGCAAAATGGAGATTGCCCCGCAGATTCGACCAACCAATATTATGAATACCTGCTGAGCAAGTTGATAAGCGATTGGACGGTAATGGTCAAAGCCGGTTCCGGCTCCAAAGACGGTTGGTTTTGGTCTATTGCGGCTGCGCCAGCCCCTGGGGAGAGCATTGAAGCGGCGGTCAATCGCCAGTTGGATGATTTCAGCCATATCCAATTGTCCAGCTTCGGGCTGCCCACCTGCCTGCGCTGCCATGCTTCGGCAGAAAATGATTTTACGTTCAGCACGCTGAACAACGTAGAAGGCAGCTTCCGCCTTGACAAGGATAGCGTTTACCAGTATTGCTTGAAATGCCCCGAAGAAAATTACCTGCTGCATTACTCGGATCAATCCTGGCGCGACACCGCTTATGTAAACAACCACAATGCTGCTTTTTTTTCAAAGCTGTTCCATTCCCGGCCTTCCTGCATTGATAGCTCGGCGTTGCTAAAAGTATTTGAATTGTCCCCCTGGCTACGCCCCTGGTCTGGAGAAAATAAATCGAAGCACGCAGCAAATTTCAGTCCCCACACTCGGTCACTGCGTACATCTTTCAGCGAGGTAAGCGCGAATCGGTATCCGAGCATCAATCCGGCATTTGCAGCTGCTTATCCCTATTTTCCTGGCCTGAGCGAAGCTGGGGTAAAGGCTTTCCCCAGCCAATGGTCTGACCACGTGGTTCAAGAAGCCAAAAAGACGAGCCATTATATCACTTCCGACAATTGCCTGGGCTGTCACGGCGGCCTGAGCGGAGCGCCACCCGATGTAGCGATGTTTGTCCAGACTGGCCCCAATTATGGCGATGGCTACAATGTTTCTGAATACGGCGAGTGGCGCTGGTCGCCAATGGGGCTGGCCGGGCGCGATCCCATCTTCTATGCACAGTTGGAAAGTGAAATGGAGCTGCTCAAACAGGATGCGCAGCGAAACCGTTGGCCGAACGACACGCTAAAAGAATTGCAGGAACAAGTCGTCAACACCTGTATGAGCTGCCACGGTGCGATGGGGCAACGACAACTCAAGATGGACGCTCAAAAGGATAAAAACCTCGACCCTTTGTTTAAAGTCGAATACGTTTACCTGACAGAGGCCTTGTCAAAAAAGGACGAAAATCCGCCTGCCAAGCTCTACCAGTACCACAAATACGGCGAACTGGCAAGGGAAGGCATCAGCTGTACGGTTTGCCACCATATTGATCCGCCTAATCCCGAGGATGTAAAAAACTGGGATCCAAAGCAACCTAATTGGATTAATAAGCATACACCGGATTCGTTAGCCTATTACCTGTTTCACAACACAACGGGACAGTATGTGCAGGGCAGCGCGGATGTATTGAACGGCCCTTTCAACGATGTGAAAACAATGCCCATGAAAAATGTGCTAGGCATTACCCCAAAGTACAATGAATTTATCAAGAATTCCCAAATGTGCGGCAGTTGTCATGCTATCAACCTCCCCAACATCGGACAGCATTACAAAAAAAACTCTGTGCTCAATGCCGCCGAACAGAACCCGGTACTAAAACCCTATAATCACACCATCGAGCAAGCCACCTTCCTCGAATGGCAGAATAGTGCATTCTCGGTGGAGGGGAAAACATTCAAGAGCTGCCAGGACTGCCACATGCCCGGTGGTTTCCAAAGTTTGGACGGCAAGGTCAATATTGATCAAATCGCCACAAAGATTGCTACGATCCAGGATTTCAATTATCCGGCTGTAGAGAACCAGGCGCCGCATGAAGAAATTCGTATACCCTTCAGAAGGGATTACCGGCGACACGAACATGTGGGCCTGAATGCCTTCTTACTGGAGATTTTTAACCAATTTCCGGAAATCCTGGGCGTATTAAGGGGGCAGGATCCAATGACATACGCCACCAATGGGAATGCCCTGGCGATCGAAAATATGCTGCTCCAGGCTCGAAACAAAACGGTTGATCTTGATTTTACGGTGGAGCTGCCTGCGAAACGGTCACTTAGTGTAGCCGTTACGGTAAAGAACAAAACCGGGCACCGCTTTCCAAGCGGCGTTTCTTTCCGCCGTGCTTTCCTTGAAGTCCTAGTGATGAAGGGAAACGATGTTATTTGGGGCTCTGGCCGCACCAACGCGGCGGGCGTTATCGTAGATGAAAACGGCCTACCACTCAAAACGGAGTTTCTGCCGGACTCCCATAATTATCAGCATCACCACCAGCTGATTACCAAACAAGACCAAGTCCAGATTTACGAGGAACTCAACCAAAATGCCCAGTTTGACTTTACCACCAGCTTTATTCACCGGGTGCATCAAATCAAAGACAACCGCTTGTTGCCCCAAGGCTGGCGCAATTCAGACTATTTTAAGCCCCAAGGAGAAGTGATGCAACAGTTTATGGAAGCCACCGACCCGCATGGCGTGGCGTGCGATACAAATTACAATGACCAGGGGCCCAAATTCCCGGGGCAGGATGAATTGATTTATAGCATCCCATTGCCCGAAGGCGTTGACCCCTCCCAGCTATCTATCAAGGTAAGCATGTATTACCAGTCAATACCGCCTTATTACCTGAACCAACGCTTTACAACAGTGCCCAATGGCGAGGCTACCAAGCGGCTTTATTATCTCACCAGCCGCCTAAATTTGGAGCAGACGGCCTTGGAGAATTGGAAATTGCCGCTCGTATCCAAGCAGATGAAGTATTGTAAGATCAAAAAGACTTGGGCGGACGTTAGTAGTAACTGTAAGTAGTAATGCCTTTTATTCATTGTCAGGTGTTGGTTTTTTTGCCCTGCTTGGTGTTCTAGCCCCAGCCTAGGCCGATCTTATATTTAATCAGGCGCGGCGGCTGAGATCGTTGTTTTTGCAAATAGTGTTTATTGAAAGTAAGGATAAGGAACACCTCGCAGG
>JBJXGO010000194.1:0-69466 GCA_046160345.1 Saprospiraceae bacterium | reverse complement strand
TCGTTAGGATGGGGCATGAGGTAACATACCTGATCAAGGCCGGCTCCTCTTGTCCTTTTGCCAATGTGTTGACCATCAATGACAAACTGCCCTTGTCTGAACAAATACCAGACGACTGTGATGTGGTACACATGCATTTTGAAACCAAGGAGGAACTCCCCAAACCACATATCACCACCCTCCACGGCAACATCTTCGAACCTCATACCTTCCACCAAAATACTGTTTTTATTTCCTATAATCATGCACATAGGCATGGCGGCTCCGTTTATGTGCACAACGGCATTGACTTTGACGACTACGGAAAACCCGAGCTGGAAAATCGCCGGCTTTATTTTCATTTTCTGGGCAATGCTGCCTGGCGTGTAAAAAATGTGCGGGGCGCTATTGACCTGGCCGGAAGAGCGGGCGAACGGCTGCATGTCATTGGCGGCACCCGGGTCAATTTCCGCATGGGACTTCGGATCACACTCACCCCTCATGTCCGTTTCCACGGCATGCTGGGCGGCGATGGTAAAAACGCCATTATCAACGGCTCCAAAGGCTTGATTTTCCCGGTGCTGTGGCATGAGCCTTTTGGTTTGGCCATTGTGGAAAGCCTTTATTTTGGTTGCCCGGTGTTTGGTACTCCTTACGGCTCATTACCCGAGATACTGGGCAAAAAAGAATTTACTGAACGGAAAAAAAACACCTGGAATGGTATGGTGGATGCCTTCTACTCAGAGTTTGGATGCCTCTCCGTTAAAAAATCAGAACTCGTGGATGCCATAAAAAATGCAGGAGCTTTTGACCCCCGGCGTTGTCATGAACACGCCCTCGAACATTTCTCCGCTGAGCGAATGGCCAAAGATTATCTGAAACTTTACGAGCAGGTACTCAATGGAAAACCCCTTCACAAAGAAGCCCCTGCCCTGTTGGAAGCACCACCAGATAAACTGTTAACCATGAAAGAGTAAAAAATTCGCCATTTATTGGCCGTGGGTCAAGAAGTAGCACCCAGGATTGGACCTTGGGAAGGCAAAGGCAACCGGCCTGCTCCACGGGAATACGGGCAAATCCGGCTGAACATGCTTACACCAAGCGGCATCCATTTTGGGCAAGGGCCATTCAACGCACTATCTGCTGATCCCATGGGCGCGGCACTGATAAACGCAGGCGCGGCACTCATAGCGGCCCTGACAGAGAAACAGCTGGCGGCAAAATAGAGTCCTTAACTGCTGATATACTGTTCCAGGCTTTCAATCCGGAACTGTTGTTCCCGGATAATAGCCGCCACAACGTCGCTGACACTGATCAGGCCAACAACCTCCGAACCATTTAGAACAGGCAGATGGCGGAATTTTCGCTCCGACATAATTTGCATACATTCTTCAATGCTTGCATCCGGGCTTACAGTGAAAACATTGGCCGTCATCACCTCGCTAACAGGCGTGCTTTTTGCTTTTCGATCCTGGAGGATACCTTTTCTTGCATAGTCCCGCTCCGAAAAAATGCCCACCAGGCGTTCGTTTTGTAATACCATAACCGCACCAATATTGCGGGCTGACATAAGTTCAAGGGCCTCAATGACCATTTGGGTTGGTGCAACGGAATAGACAGCACTTTTGGCTTTTGAGGCGAGAATTTGACTTACTTTTAGCATAGCAATCTGTTTTTGTGGATAAATGTATTGGTATTAAGCGGATAAAAGCAAATTTTTATTTTAGAAACAACCTTGAACAGAAAAAGCCGTCATGAAAGCGATGTCTAAGTCTATAACACCGCATTTTGTACTTACCTGGATGGTTTGCACCTTGTATGGGTTTTCATTGTCTGCTCAAACCACAAAAATATCTTATCTGTTAAGTCCTTCAGAACAACCCGCATTTTGGAAAAATATAAAGGATTTTAAATCAAAACCTATTGAGGTACAGGGAGATACAGCAACGTTTATCATACCATCAGAAATTCCTACCGATACTTTTTGCCTTGACTTGCTCCGCTATTTTCGTCAAAGATCTTTTTTATTGGTTTCGATTGACTCAACGATTATCAAATCGAATAACGATTCTGCAGGCAAAGCGCTTTCCAAGCAGTTTCTTACGCTAGGCCCAGCCATGTACTGGGTATCGCTTAGAGTCGGCTCCGGGTTTGAAAATGAAAACTGGCTGACGGCTGCAGGTTATCCGGAAAAACTTTTTTCTGGAAAGCCTCTCCAATACAAGGCTGTGTTGAAACTCGAACAAGCCCTTTTGGTGCAAGCCGAGAACAACGGCTACCCTTTTGCCAGCATTTGGCTCGATAGTGTCGTTGTGGACAGTGGAGGCCTCGTTTCAGCCGTATTGCAAGTGGATAAAAATCGTTTTTTTGTATTTAAATCTTTGAAAATCAGAGGCGAGGTAAAATTACCCAAGGCCTTTTTACCAAATTATTTGGGCATAAAAACAGGATCGCCCTATAGTCGGTCTCGAGTGCTGCGACTTCGGGAGCAGCTGAATTCTTTGGTTTTTTTGGAATCAAGATCCAATCCTACAGTCACTTTTGCTGGAAGAGGCAAGGCCCCAGAATTGCCCAAAACCACCGAGGATATCGATTACGGTGAAGCTACCATCAATTTGTTCCTCCAAAAAAAACGGGCAAGCAGGTTTGATTTCATCATCGGCTTATTGCCTCAACCTACCGCTACCAACAGCAAACTATTGCTTACAGGCTCGCTGAGTGCCGCCTTTCAGAACGCCTTAAATCTGGGAGAACGCTTTTCTGCCGAACTGGAACGACTACGGCCAGAGACTCAAAAAATGGACATTCAGGCAGCAGTGCCCTATATTTTGGGTTCTACTTTCGGTGCCGAAGCTCGTTTGGGTATTTTCCGACGAGACAGCACCTGGACAGATGCTCAAGGAGAGGCGGGTGTTTCCTATCTTTTTGTTGGGGCAGATTTCGTGCGTTTTTTCTGGGAAAACAAAACCTCCTCGCTCCAAAAAGTGGACACGCTTGCCTTGCTTGCTTCGCATCAATTACCCAGCACCCTTGATTTTCGTCAAAATGGCTTTGGCCTTGAAACCTCTTTTTCACGACTTGACTATCGTTTTAATCCCCGGCGAGGTTGGTCGCTAACGGTCAAGGCAGTAGCCGGATTTAATAATGTGCGGCGCAATTCTCAGATTGAAGGGCTGCGTGACCCAGACCAGCCAGATTTTTCTTTTTCAAGCTTATATGATTCATTGTCAGGCAGGTCAGCCCGTTATCGCAGCGAATTGCGCACGGAGGTTTTTATCCCGGTTTTTTTGCGCAGCACGATAAAACTAGGACTAAGAGCTGCCGGGATTTTTTCAGAAAAGCCTGTATTTGCCAATGAGAACTACAGGCTCGGGGGCAACAAACTATTGCGCGGTTTTGACGAGGAAAGCATATTTGCAACCCGATTTATAGCAGGCACAATGGAATGGCGCCTGCTCTTAGGACAAAATTCGTTTCTTGCTGCTTTTATAGATGCTGGTTATCTGGAAAACCTGGCGACAAACAATCGTATTATTCTTCGCCCCCTCGGATTTGGGGCCGGACTGAATTTCGAGACACGAGCGGGCATTTTTGGTATTTCTGCGGCAGTTGGCCGACGAGACTTGGGCCAATCTGTGGATTTTCGGGCAACGAAATTCCATCTTGGATACGTCAGCCTCTTTTAATAGATTCAGAATGCGATTTTTTTGGCAATTCATTGCAAATAATAGCGTTTTCACTTGCACATAACTACCAATGTACGAACTTTCCGACATGAAAAAACTTTATCTCCTCTTACCCGCCATAGCATTTGCGAAGGCGGGCCGAATTGCCCCTGAAATACATTTTTCACGCACCATAATTCTGATACTCGCGTGGGGCGCAGCAGGTATGTTCTTCCCAAGGCTGGCATTGGCTCAAGATCCTGTTTTTTCACAATTTTATGCCATGCCATTGCAAATCAATCCTGGTTTTGCGGGTACTGCACTTGCTCCACGTGCCGGATTGGCATATCGCAATCAATGGACCGGGTTTCAGAGCGCATACCGGACCTATGCAGCATACTATGAACAAAGTTTTGACCGCCTAAATAGTGGCATGGGCTTCAATTTGGAAGGCGACAATGCTGGAAACGGGATTTACAAAACCAACCGCTTTTCAGCGGTTTATTCCTATCGATTGAAAGTGAATGACCAGATTGCGCTCAAATTGGGGCTTGAAATGGGCGTTCATCAAGTCAACCTCAACTGGGACAAATTATTGTTTCCTGACCAACTCGACCCTATAAATGGCATTTCTTACAATACCGAAGAAATTCGCCCCGATGTGACAAGCCGCGCTGATCTGGATATTTCAAGCGGGCTGCTCCTTTTAAGCCAGAAATTCTACCTTGGAGTGGGCCTAAAACACCTCAATACACCCAGTCAAAGCATTCTTCGGCTGAACAATAACCTGGTGCCCGGTCTGCCCATCCGATATACTTTTCACGGAGGCACAGATTGGGTTGTTAAAAAGGGCAATAAACGCCAAGAGTCCTCGTTTGTCTCGCCGAACTTCCTTTTTGTAGCGCAAGGGCCTTACAAACAATTGAATGTAGGTGCTTACGCAAGCTTGGGATCCGTTTTTGCAGGGAGTTGGTTTAGGCATACTTTTCGCAATTCCGACGCAATTATATTATTGGCGGGTTTCAAAGAAGGGCCATTTAAGATCGGAATCAGCTATGATGCTACTGTTTCAAAGCTGGCGAGCAATGTTGGGGGCACCTTTGAATTGACCTTGGGACTCGTATTTGAAAACAAAAAACGCCCAGATATCAACGATTGTACCCGAATGTTCCAGTGATTTTCCTCTATTTCGTTAAAATTTGTAGGAACGCTCTACTGTGAAATTTACTTTTTCTACATTTGCAACTCATTTTTTTCAAAACCTGTATTTTAATACAATGAAGAAAACACTAATTCACGGGTTGAATTTTGCCCTACTGGTGTTCGTTCTAGCCAGCTGCGGACGTAAATCCGAAAACTCCTCCACCACCGGCTGGAAGTACAACGACCCAAAATGGGGCGGATTTGAAAAGACCGACTATGAAGGCCAGGCTACGGGCCCGAATCTCGTGCTTATTGAAGGCGGTACCTACGTTATGGGTAAGGTACAGCAAGATGTTACCTACGAATGGAATAACATCGAACGCCGCGTTACTGTTGGTTCATTTTATATTGACGAAACAGAAATACGCAACATTGACTACCAGGAATATTTGTATTGGGTTCAAAGGGTATATGGGGAAACCTATCCCGAAGTTTGGAGACGTGCGCTCCCCGACACGCTTGTTTGGCGTGAAGAACTCGCTTACAACGAGCCAATGGTAGAAAATTACTTTCGTACACCCGACTATTACGACTATCCTATGGTGGGCGTAAGTTGGAACCAGGCAACCGACTTTTGCAACTGGCGTACAGACCGTGTTAATGAGATGATTCTCATCAAGCGTGGTATTATCGAGCCAACACCTGACCAAAAGGACGACAACAACTTCAACACGGAAGCCTATCTGGTTGGTCAGTACCAACCTACTCCGCGCAAGTTGCTGGAAGACAAACGTACCGGTGGCGAGCGGCAAGTCCGCCTTGAAGACGGCATCCTCCTCCCCTCCTACCGTCTGCCTACGGAAGCCGAGTGGGAGTTTGCGGCTCTTGGCCTCCTTGGAAATCAAGCCACTACTAAAGACGAACTGATTACAGATCGTCGTATCTACCCTTGGAACGGCAACACCGTGCGCTATCAAAAGCGCAACAAAAACCAGGGCAAGATGCTCGCAAACTTCAAGCGTGGCGGTGGTGACTATGGTGGTATGGCTGGCGCCCTCAACGACAAAGCATTCTTCCCTGCCGAAGTACTTTCCGGTTGGCCAAACGATTACGGCCTCTACAATATGGCTGGTAACGTAAACGAATGGACCTTTGACCTTTACCGTCCACTCACGGCATCTGACCTTGAAGATACGGAGAGCCAAGAACTTAACCCGTATCGTGGTAACATCTTTATGACCAAAAAAGTAGACCCGGAAACTGGCTCTCCTGTTCAAAAAGACAGTCTCGGCCACCTGGTTTATGAGCTCATGGACACCACCACCACGGCCCTACGCGACAACTACAAACGCCCTGAAGCGTACAACTTCCTTGACGGCGACAAAGAATCGAACGTAGAATACCGTTATGGCATAAGCACACTTATCAGCGACAAAGCCCGCGTTATCAAAGGCGGCTCCTGGGCTGACCGTGCTTTCTGGCTCGCGCCAGGCTCACGCCGTTTTCTTGAGCAAGACAAAGCCAGCAGAACCGTTGGCTTCCGTTGCGCCATGATTCGCAAAGGCCCTGTAACGGGCAATGGCGACAAAGACGGTCACCACTTCAAGGGAAAGCGCAAAAAACACAATCGTCGTTACGACTGATTTAGTCACGTGATTTGAATAAAAAAACGGGGACGCGAATTCGCATCCCCGTTTTTTATTGGTCAAAACCTGTATGAATAAACCCACCAGTACATTACCCACCAACTATTGGCTTCGGTCGGGTATGCTAGCCTTGTCGGAAAAAGTGGCAGCAATGGCTTTCAACCTGGGTACAGCCATGTTGTTGCTCCGCCTTTTGACCAAAGAGGCGTTTGCTACCTGGAGCATTTTTGTCCTGATGACCTATTTTGTTGAAATGGGCAGGAGCGGTCTTTTGCAAAATGGTTTGGTGCGTGCGTTGGCGACTTTAAAGAACGATAAAAGCGAGCAAGCAAAACTCCTGTCTGCCGGACTTTTGCTCAACCTAAGCTTTTCATTTTTCTCCAATTTAATTATTTGGGGTTGCGCAGACTGGATTTGCCAACAATATCAAGTGCCGCTTTTGGCCGAAATGCTTCCCGTATATTTCCTGAGCAATTTTTTGATGGCTTTTTGTATGCACAGTTCTTTTGTGCAGCAGGCCAATTTTGAATTTCGTGGCGTGTTTTGGACCGCAGTGTTTTATAGAGGCGTCCCTTTTACCTGGGTCTTGTGGTGCTGGGTTTCAGGGGAAGCGGTTCAATTATCGCAATTTAGTGCAGCGGTTTGTGCGGGCATTGCGCTGGCTGCATTAGCTACTTGGTGGTATGCCCGGCCTTATTTGTCTTTTGACAAAAATCTGGATATTAAATGGTTTCAGAACCTGGCGAACTATGGAAAATTTGTTTTAGGAACCAATTTAAGCACCATGTTCTACAAAAGCATCGACAAACTAACGCTTGGTCAATTGATTGGCCCGGTTGCTTTTGCAGTATATGACGCAGCAGGCAGGGTGACACAATTGGTGGAAGCACCCGCTTTTAGCATTGCTTCGATAGTTTTCCCAAAAAGCGCAGAGAAAATGGCTTCAGAGGGCCGGGCCGGGGTAAAAACCCTCTATGAACGCAGTGTAGGCGCTACGCTAGCCGTTATCTTGCCCTTTGTTCTTTTAGTGATCGTGTTTGCAGAGCCAATTATTCAAATTTTTGCAGGCAGCCAGTATTTGGAATCCGCCAACATATTGCGTTTTACAGCATTCTTCGGTTTGTTTCTCCCTTTTGCCGTACAATTCGGCACCCTCTTAGACTCGACCGGAAAACCCGCTGTGAACTTTGCCTATACTTCCTTTACCGCCCTGCTCAATCTCTTGTTGAGTTATCTTTTTATCAAAAATTATGGACTTTACGGAGCAGCTTACGCTACGCTTACCGGTTATGGATTGAGTTTTATTCTGATGCAGCGGTATTTGCACCGCGAGTTCAAAATCAATGCTTTAAAAGCCTTTGCGCATGTTTCGGAATTTTATCGAATGGGCTGGGAACTGTTGAAAAGGAGATTCTCGCAATAACGTTTGGCAGAAATGAGGATACCTCGGAGCTCTTCGAAGACCTACGAGGTATCCTCATTTCTGCCAAAATACCCGATTTTATTACTCTACGATCACTTTCCGCACAGCCTGCCTTCCCTCCGCGTCGCGAATTTCTACAAAGTATAGTCCCCGTGGCAAGCCAGCCAGATGCAGTAAAGTTTCTGCAGAGGCCTCGACAGCACCCTTCAACATCATTTGACCCGCTGCATTGCTAAGATTCCACGACCAATTTCCGGGAGCAAGTGTTTGTAATCTGATATTCAAAATATCATGGGCGGGGTTGGGCGAAATCTGTACCCCGATTTGATTGTCAAGAGATTTTGTGCCTACGCTGCCATCGTTCAACTCCACAATGAAAAGCCCATTTTGCATATCCCCTGCAATAATATTGCCGGAAGGCAGCCAGGGATAGTTGCCCCAATTGCCAAAATAGCCAGTATACGTGGCATTTTCCGGATGCGTATCGTATTGCGCCAGAAATACCGGCTGCGTTGGGTTGCTGATATCGTAAGCCAGCAAACCGTCTTCATATTGCGAATTGAAAAGAATATTGTCCCGGATATAAATATTGTGGGGTATGGCCGAATTGCCATTCACTTCTACCGAAAACTTATCCAAAAACGAGCCGACGCTTTCGATATCTCCCATTGCAAGATTTTGTAAATCAATAATTTGCACAGGTCTTCCTGCTGGGATTTCCTCAGCATAATAGGCATGTGTACCTGCCGTATTCAGCCATGAATTGTGGTTGTAACCGCCGGTATTGATTTGAGCAAGCAGATTGGGGCTAAGCGGATCTTTCATATCGTAGATATAGTATCCTGCATGACCCGAAGAAGCATAAATGGTATCGTTGCGCACATACGAATCATGCAGCCCTCCGCCCTGAAAGGTGGCATGTGTGATGAAGGTAGGCAGATCCGGATTTTGGCTCACATCAAGCACAATGATGCCCTGAGTGGCACTTCCGCCATTCAGGTAAATACGGCCTGAAACCGTATCAAGCGTAATGGTATGAGCTGACTTGAACAGCTCATTGCTCCAATATGTGCGCACAATGGTATCCTCTGCATGGCTCATGTCAAATATCATCAGGCCTTCCGTGCTGCCGTCAGAAACCCCGTAAATCCGGTTTTTATATGACTTGAATTCACGCCAAATAGTGGTAGCGGTGCCTTGATATTTACCTACCAGTTTTGGGGTAGTTGGCTCAGTTACATCAAAGAAAAGAACATGCGCAGCCCCACCCAGTACGGCATATTCATGTCCATTAACGGCAATGCCCCAACAACCACTGTATTGCAGGTTAAGGTTCCCGGGAGAAGCAAGGGGCAAGGAATCGTCGTCCCAATGACCCAGAAACTTGAAAGATGGATTCGTTTGCCCATCACAGATATTTATTGATAAACCAATGGTTATCAGCAAAAAAAACAACTTTTTCATGTGCATTTTATATTTGAAGCGCCAAAGATATTGATAGAACCTGAGCCTTTAGGTGATTTAAAACGCCTTGTCGCCAAAAGGCGAAGAATAGCCTGGTTTTGAGCGGAATGGCAGGGAAAATAAAAAACCAGCTGCGCCATCAGATCAAGGACGTTGAACTTTTCTTATCATTGCTCCGATGAAAAAGATAGACATGCACACGCACCTCCTCCCCGAACGGCTGCCCAATTTTGCGGAGAAGTTCGGTTATGGGGAATTTATCCACCTGCAACACCATATCCCAGGCTTTGCCCGGATGATGAAAGGGGATACGTTTTTTCGAGAAATCGCTTCCAATTGCTGGGACCCACAGGTACGCATCAGCGAATATGCGCATTTTAAGACGCCAGTACAGGTGGTTTGCACCATCCCTGTCATGTTCAGCTATTGGGCAAAACCTGCCGATTGCCTGGAACTATCCATGTACCTCAACGACCACCTGGCCGGGGTGGTGGGCGATTATCCCGAACATTATCTTGCACTTGGCACCATACCCATGCAAGATACCGATTTGGCTATCAAAGAGTTGGAGCGATTGCACGACCTCGGGTTTCCAGGCATTCAAATTGGCTCCAATGTCAATCAAAAGAACCTGAGCGAAGCCCAATTTTTTCCCATTTTCGAGGCATGTCAACGGCTCAATTTGGCTGTTTTTGTCCACCCCTGGGAAATGATGGGCCAGGCTGATATGCAAAAATACTGGCTTCCCTGGCTCGTAGGGATGCCTGCCGAAACCAGTCGAGCGGCTTGTTCGCTCATTTTTGGTGGGGTGATGGAGCGGCTGCCCGACTTGCGTGTGTGCCTTGCCCATGCAGGCGGCTCGTTTGTGCCAACTATTGGCCGAATTGAGCACGGCTTTAATTGCCGCCCTGACCTGGTAGCCATCGACAATCCAGTATCGCCCCGAAACTACCTCCAAAGGTTTTGGTATGATACCGCTACGCACGACGCGCAGTTGTTTCACTATATTTCGGAGGTAGTCGGGACGGAAAAGATTTGCCTTGGCACGGACTATCCCTTTCCCTTGGGAGATCTAGAGATCGGCAAATTCATTGAAGACATGGATTTGCCAAAAGCTACCCTGGAAAAAATGTTTTTCAAAAACACCCTGGAATGGTTGTTTGGAACGAAAGAATAAGCGTAAATAAGTAGTATGGCACACGGATTGCGCGGATGAGACACAGATTTTGAGTGTGTAGAGAAATCTGTGTCTCATCCGCGCAATCCGTGTACCATACTACCTCGTTAACTTCGCACCACCATCAATTTTCCGCTTTGCATCAATCCATTATTTAGGATCCGAATGGTGTAAAAACCAGCCGCCAAATCGTTCACCAGAATCACATTAGGGCCTGACAATGGCTTTTCCAACTTCCGTACCGCTTTGCCTTCGGAGTCGTAAATCGTGACGGATTGTACTTCGAAGGGCAATTCCAGGGTGAATTGATCTACTGCCGGATTGGGATAATACAGGGCTTGCATAACCGGGCCAGGTTGCTGCTGGGGATCATTTTCGAAACGTATTTCCGATTTTCCTTCACAGGTCTTGATGCTGGTGTATTCTGTGATCAGTCGCACAAGCAGGTTGTTGAGCGGCTCCACTTTATATTCGTCGGTGGTAGGTTCAAGATGTTTGCCGCCAATGCCTGAATGGTCGGTTAAAAAAACGTAGCTGCCGTTGGTGGCAAGGCCAAAGAATTTCATCAGAAATTCGGTGTCTTTTTGGATACCGCTAGCCGTGAGCGGTACGATACGGATACCCAAACGAGCAGCCTCCCGGATGCTTTTTTGAAGACTGGCATTTACCTCGGGGGTCTGGTGCGGGCTGGCATCCAGCACCAGGAAGCAGATGCGCGCAATAGCTTTCTCACTCCATTTTTGGGAAAAGACGGCCTCTTCAAGCGCGCTGTGCACGGCTTCAGGGTAATCTCCGCCACCTCCGGCAAATTGTTTTTGAATAAACTCCACCGTATTGGCAATGTCCGGCGATAGTCCACTGCTTTTGGTGATGTACTCGTCACCTTTGTCGCGGTAGAACACAGTGCCCATACGGTAGGAAAGTTCCGGGTTTCGGGATTGGGCGCGGCCAATTACGTCGAGCAATTCGGTTTTTAAGTACTCTATTTCATCGCCCATGCTGCCTGTGGCATCTACAGCCCACACGATGTCCACATTTTTGGGGGCATTACATTCGGCATTGATTTTCAGGTAATTGTAGCCTTTAGCAGCAGACACGACTGCGGCAATTTCGTGCTTTTGCCCATTTATCCAAACCTCGGCTCGGAGCCTGTCGGTTTCTTTTTCGGGATTGAACAGCGCTGCCCAAAGTTCGGCTTTACCCGTATTGTCGGTGCGGGCCTCCCATAAGGTTTTCCCAGACCCTTGCAGGGTAACAACTGCATCGGCAATCGGGACATCGTTTTCATTTGTCAGTATCACTGTGTAGCGTTGGCGCGGATAGAAGCCATACAGTTTCTGATAGGAGTCAATTTCTCCATCAGCAAGCAAATCTATCCAATGTCGATTCCAATTGTGGAGGTCGTTCCATTCGCCTGCCGTAAGGAGGCCAGCGCGCGGAGCTGGTTGGCCTGGAGTACCAGAATGATCGGCTTCATCGCTCGTGCTGGTTTCAAAATCCATGGCTTCGCCCTCAAGGCCAGGTTCAGATTTTTCAATCCTTCCATCCATATCTTTTGGAGCATCCTTGCCAGGTACCTCTCCTTTTCTTTCCACGGAAGTGGGTTTAGGGGCTCGGGATCGCCCTGACTTTGACAAAGTTTTACTTTTTGCGCTGGAATAAGTTGCAGGCTTATCTTCTTTAACCTTTGTATCAGTTACTCGTCCGGATGCCGGGGCTGGGCCCAGGGCGCTTGTTTTTCGGGTGGGGAGTGTTTTAATTTCATCGGATGTCAGGGTAGAAGCACTTGAAACGTCATCCGTTTTGATCAGGGAGGCTTTATATTCCACCACTACTACCTCTTCAAGAACAGAAGATGAAACCAGGATAGGATTTAGTTTTGTAATCTGCCCAACAAGCACACGCACTCCTGCAATGCGCTGGGTTTGAAGACCGGTATAGCTAAACTCAAGGTCATAAGTGCCCGGTTCTAATTCAATGCGGTAGTCACCATTATGATCCGTTATTGAACCGCGAACAAACTCGGTGCCCTTAAACACTTTAACAGTGACGCCAATGAGCGGTTCTTTGCCATCGGTGACATTTCCAGCCAAAATAGTTGTAGAATCAGGAGAAAACAGGGATGCTAAAAAAATCCAAAGGGAAGAAAGGAATAGGGTGCGTTTCATAAACGGAGACGTTTTTGGTTAAAAGTTTTAGGTGAGAAAACTTGTGTGGGGAACGGATGTGTTTGGAGAAGAAATTACACACGAGGAAAAAAAATGTCCAATGTCAGGACATTTTAAACCAGTCCATGAAAACGCAGCAAATGGTCTGGCTCGCGCTCATTGTAAACGCAAAGAATCAATGTGTTGCGTTGATCGGGAAAGAGAATTTTGATCGGATTGTGAGCATAACCCCGCTCAGCGAACATCTGGAGTTGAGCATGTCGTGGCTTTTTGAAAAGTTTGAGTTCCGCCGCTGTTTCTGGAACTGGGATATCGCCATAGCCTTCTTCTGTCAAAAATTGTTTCAACATATCATAGGCAAATTCCAAACGTGAACCAGTAAAAGCCGTTCGATATTCCCAACCATCGCTGGTGCCACCAAGGTAATTGCTGCCAGCTTCCGGAAATTGTTCGCGGATAGGAATAGAAGGCACTGAGGGGCAATCCGACTCAGCAACAATGGGCGGGCTATTTTCCTCCCATTCTTCTACGAAACCAAATTCATCGTAATGCAGCAACCCGGGTCAAAATTTGGGCAAAAATACAAACATTTTACAAATTGTTTATTTTTTAATCAATTTATAAAACAATTTGGTTGACTGGTTATTGGTTACTGGTTGATTGGTTATTGGTTGATTGGGAATATGAGTGCGTTCAGAAAACTGTGTCAATCCAAAGCTAACCAATAACCGATCAACCAATAACCAATCAACCAATAACCAATAACCAAGCCCACTACTTTCATTTCTTCTCCAACTGCGCCCTTGCTTCCCGGGCTTCCTCATATTCTGGCGACATTCCGCTGGCCTGTTTGTAATCAGCCAAGGCAGCATCCAGATTGCCCAGTTTTTCCGAGGCGATGCCCCGATAATAATATGCCTTAACAAATATAGGGTCCACCTTGGTGGCGATGTTGAAATTCTCGTAGGCTTTTGAAATTGAATCCAGTTCCAGATAAATCACGCCCATGTCAAAATAGGCATTTGCATAATCCGGGTCGCGAAGAAGCAAGTCCCGATAAATTTCAAAAGCTTTATCAAATTTTCCTTGCCGCTTATAAAACACAGCCTTGAACTCCTGTGCTTCAAGATAAGTTGAATCAACCCGGAGCGCATTGTCAAAATAATGCACAGCTACTGGATTGTTTCGAAGACTGAAAATTCGCCCTAGAAAGAACCAGGCATCGGCATTGTCTGTGTCAAATCTCACTGATTTTTGGAGCGAAGAAATGGCATTGGTTGTGTCCCCCTTGTCGAGCGCTACACGGCCAGCCATGTAGAATGCCTCCGCATTTTGCGGATCGCGTTGAAGCACTTTGTCAAGGGTAGCTAAAGCTTCGTTGTGTTGCCTGACAATGAGCTGGAACTCGCTGAGTTTCAGCAATGTAAGGATGCGGTTCGGAAAGCGTTCAGCAGCAAGTTTGAGTACTTCAATGGCGCGTCTTGAATCATTGGGGCGCGCATAATCGAGCAGAACATCAGCTAGCAAATGATAATATGCCGGCTGCATGGAGTCAATTTTCATGGCCCGTTCCAGGTCGGCCATTGCCTCATCGAATGCATCCAGTTTGTAGTAAGTTGATGCCCGGAGGTAGAGCAGCGTGTCGTTGTTGGGATTTTTTTCAAGCTCCTGGGTAAGTTGAGTCAATTGAGGGTCGGCCTGAAGTTCTTGTTGCACTTGCGGTAATGGCCTGTTTTCCTTTTTTGGATAAAAATACCATACGGTGAGCGCGATGAGTATCAGCCCGGCAATTGCGAAAATTATTTTGCGATTCATGGTGTCAGAATAAATGAACGGCAAAATTAGCCGCTTTCTCCCAAAAGGCTTTTCAATTTAGCAAACAAGACCTAAAGAGGGTGGAATACGGGGTTTGACAGAGTAACTGGTACACCAATGCCCGCAGCATCAGGTCTGCTGTTGAAGCCAGTCAATCGTGCGTTTCAGGCCTTTTTCCAGCGAAACATGGTTATATCCCAATTGCTGCTGGGCTTTTTCTGTAGAAAGTGCCCAATGTTCCATAAATCGATCAACCCATTCCGGGGTTAGCAAGGGAGGAATTCCAAGCCACTCTGCCCTGTATTTCATGAAATAGGCGCCCGTTCGCAAAATGCCCTGTGGCATTGGAAACATTTGCCTGCTTACTCCGCTGACAGAGCTTAGGCGTTCGAAAAATGCCTTATAGGAAGCATTTTCACCACCCAAAGCATAACGTTCTCCCGCAATTCCATTTGCCATGGCAAGGAGGTGCCCGTTGACCACATCATCCACAAACACATAGTTTGCCAGACTATTTCCATCTCCAGGGAAAAAGCGAAACTTGCCTGACAGGTAGAGTTTGATCATTTTCGTCACGCCGTTGCTATCCGTCTGCTTCCCAGGTCCATATACCCGTGAAGGATTTACGACTACAATATCGTGTCCTTCTTCTTGCACCAGCTTTCTGATCATATCCTCTGCTTTCATTTTTGAACGCTCATAGTCAGTATGCACTGGCGCCCTACGTTCCATGTCTTCAAAAACAGGGTCTCCATTCAAAGACGGGCCAAACACACCTGCCGTAGAAGTAAAAACTACCCGCCGAACCCCGTTTTTTGCGGCCAATCGAAAGACGTTTTCTGCAGCATCAACATTTAATTGTGTATATACCGATGCACTTTTAGCCCAGGGTCGGGCATATGCAGCGATATGGTACACCTCTTCAACACCTTCCATGGAGCGTTGAAGTGCGTTATTATCAAACAAATCACCTTCGAAAATCTTTGCTTCAGCAGGCAAGGATGCGGCATTTCCTACATTGCGCACCAAAGCATGCACTGTATTCCCTTCTTCGATCAAACGATCGAGCAAAGCCCCACCAATGTATCCGGTTGCTCCGGTGATCATAACTTTTTTCATATTCAGGTACGAATGATCCGCATTTCAGGGTGATATTTGAGGGAAAACCATTCGTTGGACAAAGACAATGCCCAATGAACCAATAGCGCAACCCAAATAGTTTGGGTTTGAAAAGTAATAATGCAAAGCAGCAAACCCAGCGGAATGGCCCCAATGCCTTCACGAGCACTTTTGGGCACATGAACCAAAGCATAAATAGCAGTATTGATCACAATTGCTGGCCAGACTCCAAAAGCCCGGGCACATGAAAACAATAAAAAGCCACGAAACATCAATTCATAAGCAACCAAATATCCCATCCAACTCAGCGCGCTCCAAATCACCAGTTTTTTGCTCCACGTGGAGCGTCGTATTTCAGGATACTGTTCCAAATGATCTCGATTCCGGGTAGAACGCGAACTCATAATAATGACGGTTACCGACAAACCTACGGTCCAGTAAAAAGTGGCCGTAGTGAAAAAGCTTGACACGCCGTAGCTGCTCCAGGTTACTCCTTGTGTGTAAAAAAGTACCATAGCCGGAACAAGCCCAAAACAGAGCATTCCCACAATACGCTTGATAAAAACGTGTCTTTCCTGACCCTTGTCCGGCCCATAACGCCCTATCAACCTTTGAAGCAATTTTGGGGATTTGCCTGTAAACCAAAAGATTATAAATCCAATGGTGACCATAATTATGGTAAGATTCGCTTCTTCTGATGCTTTGGTCCAAATAAGAGAATACTCCATATTGATAGGTAATTTGTTTTCAGGAACAGATGGACTATCGAGGGTTCTTCAACAATAACCATTGGATTTTAACCAGGAAAACGCCGCCTGGATGGCCTCCTCAATGGGTGTTTGAGGCATGCCCAGTTCAGACACAGCCTTTTCGGGGCTGTAATACTGCCCTTCGCAAGATATTTTTGCAGTTGCATGGTTGATATTGGGCTGGACTTTAAACAACCAGCCTATTAGCGTGCCTGCATAGCCTATGGTTCGAATCATTGGATTGGGAAGTATAAATCGAGGCATTTTTGTGCCAATGACCTTCGACATTTTTTCAAACAACTCGGCATAGCTCAGATTGATATTCCCGGCGATATAGCATTGGCCTATTCGCCCTTTGGTAATGGCATTGACCGTTGCGCGGGCAACATCCTTTGCATAAACAAAGTTTTTTCCTCCATGGGTATATCCCGGCAAGGTTCCCTTGTACACCGCAACGATCATTTTACCAGAACTGGGTTGTGAATCGTATTCCCCGAACATAAACGTCGGGTTTATTACAACAGCTGGCAAGCCCTTCGTTCGGGTCGCTTCAAGCACATATTCTTGTGCTTTATACTTGGAGTCCAGATAATCCAGGTGAAAACGATAACCGTCATACAGCTGGCTTTCATTGCCAGGGTTGTTCTTTGGGCCATGTTTAAAAGATACGGCAGAGCTTATGTAGATAAGACGCTCTAAATTTCTCTCCAAGGCAGCGGTAACGATGTTTTCTGTGCCTCCCAAGTTCACCGCCCAGATTCCCTTTGACCTGGTGGGCCACAATTTAGTGCTTGCTGCTGCATGGATCACAACTTTACAATCCGTCATGGCCTGCCTGACGTCTGCTAAATTGCAAATGTTACCTTCAAAAAAATCTATAGGCAGGCCTTTCAAAGTCTTAGAGTATGACCCTGGCAAAACTAATGCCTTGACCGAATAACCATCCTCCAATAAGGTTCTTACTATATGGCTGCCTAATAATCCATCAGCACCTGTAACGAGTACTTTCATGCTTTGATTTTTTTTGAGCATTTAAAAGACCAAATTCATAGTGGTTAATGCGCCGCTTCAGCTAAAATAATAGCGCGTTATGGATTCCTCCAAAAAAAAACGCAAACCACCGCCGTAAACGGATGGTTCGCGTATATGTTTGTGCAAAGTGTTCGTAGTTCGGTGTGTAGATGCAATGACAGGATTTTCTGCTCCATTGCTTCTATCAGTGTTACAGCGCAATATGCTTGAAACCTGTTACTGTAAGGTCCTTATCCAAAGAACGCAGGTATTGATCTACGGTTTGGTCATTGTTCTTTACAAATTTCTGGTTGAGCAGGGTGCTCTCCTGGTAAAATTTGTTCAGGCGACCCAGCGCTATTTTTTCGAGCATATCCTCGGATTTTCCTTCATTTCGAGCAAGTTCCTTACCGATTTCGATTTCTTTTTCGATAATTTTCGAATCCACATCATCTATTCCCACGGATACTGGATTCATTGCTGCAATTTGCATAGCTACGTCGCGGCCGGGCTGTTCGAATTCGTTTTCACGTTTGTTAAGTGCTACGGCTACTGAACGCTTGTTGTTGGAGTGGTTATAGACCAGAATTTGAGCACCTGTTAACGGTTCGTAACGGCCAATTTCGATTTTTTCGCCGATAACGCCTACTTGTTCGCCCACTTTTTCGCCAATAGTCACCTTGCCTTGATAAGGTAGTGCTAAAAGAGCTTCAAGCGTTTCAGGAAAATTTTCGAGGGCGATATCTGCAAATTTGTGGGTAAGGGCTACAAAGCCTTCATTTAGAGCAGCGAAGTCCGTTTCGCAGTTAAGTGCCAGTACCACAGCCCGTGTCTGGTTGGCATTGGTTTTTGCGATTACCACACCCTCTGTAGCTTGCCGGTCGTCACGTTTGGCAGCTTTGGCGATTCCCTTTTTGCGAAGCCAGTCTTGAGCCTCTTCGATGTTGCCATTAGATTCTTCAAGGGCTTTTTTACAGTCCATCATGCCTGCACCTGTCAATTCGCGCAGTTTTGAAATATCGGAAGCAGATACTTTTGTCATTATATTAAATGTAGTCAATGTGATAAATTAAGCTTCATTTACTTCTTTCTCGTCGCCTTTAGCTGCTTTGCGCTCTTCCAAACCTTCGCGGATGGCGTTGACGAGGTAGTTAGTAATATAGGAGATAGCCTTGGATGCGTCGTCATTGCTGGGAATAGCAAAATCAACCAATGTTGGGTCAGAGTTGGTGTCAACCATGCCAAATGTCTTGACATTCAACTTTTTTGCCTCTGCAAGTGCAAGGTGTTCATGGTGAATATCCACGATGAATACTGCCGAAGGAAGGCGGTTTAGTTGTTCGATACCCCCGAAGTGCTTGGTCATTTTGATATGCTCGCGGCCAAACATCAGGCGTTCTTTTTTGGTAATGCTGGTGAGCGTGGTGTCCGCCAAAATGCGCTCGATGTGCTGCATTTTCTTTACCGACTTGCGGATTGTAGCGAAATTGGTCATCATACCTCCCAACCACCTTTCTGTTACAAAGGGCATTCCAACGCTTTCGGCGGCTTTTTGCACGATATCGCGAGCCTGTTTTTTGGTGGCGACAAACATTATTTTCTTGCCGCTCTTAGCCATGGCTTTCATAGCTAATGCCGAGCGCTCAAGCATATCTGCTGTGCGGTTGAGGTCAATGATGTGGACGCCCTTATGCTCCATGAAGATGTATGGGGTCATCTTTGGATTCCATTTTTTGCGCAAGTGGCCGAAGTGACAGCCGGCGTCGAGGAGTTCCTTGTATGTTGGCTTCTGCATGAGAAGGAAAAAGTTTTGAGTTATGAGTTATAAGCGCTGAAAAACAGCACTTGAACTCCCTTGCGCCAATTAGATAGCGGCAAGGGTTGAGCTTTATCGCTTGGAGAACTGGAAGTTCTTACGGGCTTTTGGCTTACCGTATTTCTTACGTTCTACGGCGCGGCTGTCACGTGTAAGGAATTTTCGAACTTTCAATGGCGAACGGAACTCCTCGTTGAGTTTTACCAAGGCACGACTCAAGCCCATGCGCACAGCTTCCGATTGGCCTTTGTAGCCACCGCCACGAACGTTCACTTTCAGGTCGTAAGCATTTTCAATGCCTACTACCATAAAAGGATCGGTCACGTTGTGCTGCACGTGCATTTGTGGGAAGTATTCACGGTAGTCCTTGCCGTTTACCGTGATCTTGCCTTCCCCTTTCATTAAATAAACGCGGGCGACTGCGGTTTTCCGACGGCCCACGGCATTTATCATTTCCATATCTTGTTAATGTTAATCCCTCCTTCGCCTCCTCCTACGTTAAAACTTTGGCGGATAAAAGGCTACGGCGGGTAAAAATGTGGTCAATGTTAATCCCTCCTTCGCCTCCTCCTACGTTAAAACTTTGGCGGATAAAAAGACTACGGCGGGTAAAAATGTGGTAAATGTTAATCCCTCCTTCGCCTCCTCCTACGTTAAAACTTTGGCGGATAAAAAGACTACGGCGGGTAAAAATGCGGTCAATGTGATCTCTGCACAATGGTCTCATTGCTCATACTGGCCTCATTTCAAGCATTGTCCACATTAAGAGTAAGTACTTCTGGTTTTTGGGCAGCGTGAGGGTGGTTGGCGCCTGCGTACACGAAAAGTTTCTTGTACATAGCGCGACCCAATTTAGTTTTGGGCAACATTCCTTTAACTGCGATTTCGACGATACGCTCCGGGAATTTCGTGCGCATTACGTCTGCCACCACCACTTTCAAGCCACCTGGGTGGTGCGAATGGTGTTTGTATTCTTTCAGCTCCCATTTTTTGCCTGTGAAGCGGATCTTCTCGGCGTTGATGACGATAACATAATCGCCGGTATCGGCATGGGGCGTGTAGGACGGCTTGTTCTTTCCGCGCAAAATAGAAGCGATCTCAGCACACATACGACCCGTAACCTGATTCTCAGCGTCGATTATGTACCACTTGTGCTCCGCTTTTTCTTTGCTTACGGAAACCGTCCGATAGCTCAGTGTATCCATTTTTTGTAAAATTTGTAACGTTTGATTGGGCTTGAAAAATCTCGTAAGTTTGATAAAAGCCCGCGAGATTTAATGCCCCTCTTCCTCAAAGAGGGCGCAAATGTAAAACGGGCTTCTTCGCTGTGCAAGGCTGGGTCAAAAGTTTTTTGAACGATTTGACTTAACTTGTTGATAATCAGTTGTTATATTGCCCAATTATTTTTTTAGTTGAAAAATATGCTGGCAAGTTTCGATTTGAAAATCAACGTTTTGTGCCCAGATCGACGGTAACCTGAACAACGGCTTTTGCCAACCTCTATCAAGGATGCATGTGCTAGGAAAGGGTATCAGTGGCCAAGCGTTCAAAAAACGCCTTGCCTTGCTCTAAAACGCCTTCGTTTCATTTTATCAATTAATTCAGCCTCGGCAATTAAAATAAAAACGAAAATATTAAACCCTTTCCCATTGAGCGGGTTTGCTATTTTTGGGCCAAATTTTTCATCCTGCACGCAAGATCATCCCTTTCTGAAAACCAGAATTTTCTTTAAATGAAGTATATATTTTCAATTTTTATATTAGCCCTTTTCACTTTCTCCTGTGGGAAAACTGACAAGAACGCGCCTGTTTCCAGCAACAGTACCCAACCCAAGAGCGCCTCGCTCAGCGTATCTGCTGTTGAAGGCTTTATTGCAAAGCCCAGCATTCTGACAGAGCAGGTTACGGCCAGCGGCACGCTTGTGCCGGCTGAACAAACTGAACTACATCCTGAATCTTCGGGGCGGGTTGTGAGCCTAAACCTGCCTGAAGGCCGGGCAGTGCGAAAAGGAGATCTGCTCCTGAAAATATTTGATGAAGACCTGAAAACCCAGCTTCGAAAACTTGAAACCCAACTCAAGCAAGCAGAAATAACCGAACAGCGGCTCGCTGAACTGCTTAAAGTAAAGGGTGTGAGCCAACAAGAATACGACCTGGCGGTGCTTCAAACTCAAACTTTTAAGGCTGACATCGAACTTTTGCGTGTAAATATTGGTAAAACCGAACTCCGAGCGCCCTATGATGGCATACTTGGATTGCGGCGCATCAGTCCCGGGGCATACGTGACGCCGGCCACAGCTGTTGCGACCCTGCGCTCTGCCTCATCGCTCAAACTCGATTTTGCGGTACCTGAAAAATATAGTCAGCAAATCCGCATGGGGCAAGCTCTGGAGTTTTCAGTAGCCGGTGGCAATACTTCGCACAAGGCCTCTGTGCTGGCGACTGAGCAACGAATTGCTGAAGGGTCTCGCGATTTACAGGTTCGTGCCGCTGTAACAGATAGCAGGGGCTTGTTGCCGGGTGCTTATGCAGAGGTCAGCTTATCTGTTGGAAATAAAGCGCAGGCATTGCTCATTCCCAACCAGGCAATTATCCCCCAAGCCCGCGACAAAAAAGTAATTCTTTGTAAAGATGGTAAAGCAAGTTTTGTTCTGGTGAAAACAGGAATTCGTCAGGCTGGCATGATCGAAATTACAGAAGGCCTTGAAGCCGGCGATACAGTTTGTACCACCGGGATGCTATTCCTTCGCCCGAATGCGGTGGTGACGTTTTCGAAGGTTGAATAAAATAGTTGGCTGAAAACAATAAAACATATGATCGAATCTTATTTCCAGGCAGAAAAACAGGGGGGCTTTGTAGCAATGGCAATCGGGATCGTGGCTTGTTCGGTTGGAGGCGGCGTGTTGTTGAGCGCCGGAGCTCCGTTTTATACTGGCCTTTCCATCCCCTTGGTGGCCATCGGATTTGTGGAGATCATGGTGGGCGCCACGGTAGCACGCCGTAGCGATTTTCAGGCAGAGGATTTGAAAAAACTCTACGCTGAATCTCCGGCCGAATTTCGCAAACTAGAATCCCATCGTATGGAAGGGGTTATGCGCAATTTTGTACGTATCAAATGGATCGAAATTGCCTTTATCGTTCTTGGGCTTGCTATTATCTTGTTGAACAAAGAAGTTAATTTCACGAAAGGAATGGGCGCGGGATTGTTTGGTCAAGGGTTTGTAATGCTCATATTTGATTTTTTTGCAGAAAAGCGGGGGCGCTCCTACACAGCGTTTGTGCTAAATCAATAAGGAACTTAAGCCGTTCATAACAACCTAATATCCTCAACGCTAAATCTTTGTACTTAACCAACCGTTTCTTCTGGCTTTTTGGCGCATCTGCGGCGATATTTGCGCTGTCTTATCCATTTGGATGGCTGTTTCCTTTGGCACAAACGGCGTTTGTTGGATTTTTGGCACTGGCGCTGACTGACTGGATGCTGCTCTTTTTTCGGAAACCAAAAGTGCTCTGCAGACGGGAACTCAATCCCGTATTTTCCCTTTCGGATCCAAACACGGTGAGCTTGTTTGTAGAAAACCAGGGGGATATATTCCTGAACCTGAGCATTGCCGATGAACTTCCGATCCAGTTTCAGAAAAGAGATTTTGAAGTAAAAATAAGCTTGCCACCCGGCCAAGCTTATCTCGCCGAAAACAAACTGGTGCCGCTGACCCGTGGCGTTTATTCATTTGGGAATCTGAATGTTTTTGCCTCCACTCGCCTTGGTCTTGTAGAACGCAGGTTGATCATTGAACACCCGCAAAACGTGGATGTGTATCCCAGCATCCTCCAGATGAAACAGTACGAACTCCGGGCCATGCGGCATATCGCGCACGATACAGGCATCAAAAAAATGCGTCGGATCGGTCATTCCTATGAGTTTGAACAGATAAAAAACTATGTACAGGGCGACGATTTCCGCAGCATCAACTGGAAAGCAAGTAGTCGGCGCGCAACCCTGATGGTAAACCAGTACGAAGACGAACGCAGTCAGCAGGTGTATTGCATCGTGGACAAAAGCCGGGCCATGCGAATGCCCTTTGAAGGCTTGAGTTTGATGGATTACGCCATCAATACAAGTCTCGCTATCAGCAATATTATCCTGAAAAAACAGGACAAAGCAGGACTGCTTACTTTTTCGGATGTGATGGGCGCCACGATCAAAGCAGAGCGTGATTCGGGGCAGCTAAACCGTATTCTTGAAAGCCTTTACCGTGAAAAAGAACGACCTGGCGAATCCAACTACGAACTGCTTTACGAAGCGGTTCGTAGGCTTATTGGCGCGCGGTCGCTGTTGATCTTATTCAGCAATTTTGAGAGCAGTTACGCCCTGGAGCGTGCTTTGCCCACTTTACGGCGGCTTAGCAGGGCACACTTGCTCGTAGTGGTATTCTTTGAAAACACGGAAATCCGCAAACTAGCCGCCGAAACCGTGCTCACCACTGCTGATGTGTACCGCCAAACCGTGGCACGGCAATTCCTGCAGGACAAACGGGAAATGGTGACAAAGCTGCGGCAATACGGCATTCAGGCTGTACTGACGAAGCCGCAGGATTTAACCTTGAACACAATTAATAAATACCTGGAATTAAAATCGAGGGGGTTGATTTGACAAATAATTTTTATTTGGTGTGAAAAAATCACATACCTTGCAGCAAATTTACTACAATGCTCCTAAGTTTTAGAGTTTCTAATTTTCTTTCTTTTAACAAGGAAGAAGAGTTTTCGATGTTGGCAGGCCAAGTAAAAAGCTCTGCAAGTCATGTAACGCAATTAAGTTCAGGAAGTGGATCAATTGACGTGGTTAGGTCAGCATTAATCTATGGAGCAAATGGTTCAGGAAAATCTAACTTGATTAAAGCCATTGATTTTGCGAAAAACGTTACAATAAATGGTTTAATAAACACACCAAGCCATAACCAACAATTTCGACTTAAAAAGAGTGCAGAACACCATTTGAGTAAATTTGAATTTGAGTTTAAAGCCGGGGAAAGAATCTATTCCTATGGGTTTGAATTATTATTAAATAGCAAAAAAATAGCGGAGGAATGGTTGTTTGAGGTAAAAAAAACTACCGACAAGGCGATCTTTGAAAGAAAAGTCGAACCTAATGGGAACTCTGTTTTTTCTTCCAAACCACCATTAAAAGGTAAGCATTCCACTAGGTTTGATGTTTATGCGAATGATCTTTCAGAGGATCAATTACTGCTTTCTGTTTTAGGAAGTAAAAAATCCGAAGGATTTGAGTCTTTTCACGATGCATACGATTGGATTGATAATAGCCTTGTGCTCATTTGGCCTCATTCTTTGTATGGTGAAATGCATACTGTTTTTCAAAACGAAAATGTTAAAGATGCCTATTGTGAATTATTGAAATATTTCAAAACCGATATCATGGGTTTTGAAAATCATCAAATCAATGCAGACGAAACCTTATCAAGGTTTTCTTCTAAAAGGCGAGCTAAAATTGAGGCAGATTTAGTAGAGGCTGGCACAGTTTCTATGCAATTAGGAGGCAAAAAAGTATTGCTAAAAAAAGATGAGGATGGGAAAATGATAGCTGAAAAAATTATGACCAAACATTTAGGGCATCATGGCGAAGATGCTGTTTCATTTGAATTTGAGGATGAATCTGACGGAACACGTCGACTGTTTGATCTTATTCCAATTCTGATTGGACTAAACATCAAAGGTGTTCCCCCCTTAACTTATATAGTAGATGAAATTGATCGAAGTCTCCATCCCGAGCTTACTCGCAAATTTATAGAGGCTTTTTTATCTAGTACAGGACAACCATTCAGCCAGCTTGTTTTAACAACTCATGAATCTAGCCTATTAGACTTGGATCTATTAAGAAGGGACGAGATTTGGTTTGTAGAAAAATCTACCGATGGGGCTTCCCACCTCTATTCACTCGAAGAATTCAAGCCCCGTTTCGACACTGAAATCCGAAAGGCCTATCTACAAGGTCGTTATGGCGCCATTCCTTTTATCTCCGACACAAACCAGCTAGGTTGGAGCCAAAACTAAACTTACCATGCCAAGAGAACGAAAAGGTTTGGTTAGAAAAAGTGGCGGGCAATCAAAAGACCCATATGTCATTTTTGTCTTGGCAGCAGAGGGAGAGGTGACAGAAGTGCTTTATTTTCAACAAATTAAGGCGCTTCTTGAAAGTTTAAGAATAGGACGACTAATAAAAATAGAGCCGTTAGAACGACCAAAAGGGACAAGCGGGGATGCTCAAGATGTAATTAAGACTCTGGACGAGTATCGTCAAAAATATACGCTTAAAGAAGGCGATGAACTTTGGTGCCTAATTGATCGCGACAACATAAAAGTGTGGAACATAGCGGAAGCCGACAAGCGGTGTCGAGAAAAAGGATACGAATTCTGTATGACCACCCCTTGCTTCGAATTATGGTTGCTTTTACATCTTCGGGACCTCAATGAATTTTCACCCGAACAACAATCCGCTCTTCTCATAAATAGACGCGATAATCCCGGAAACCGTACATGTTCGGAATACGAACTCAACATAAGCGTCAAAAACGCCGGGGGGAGAAGTTATCGCAAAGACTACGTTTCTTCAGTCTTTCTTCCTCAAATCCCAATTGCTGTAAGCAGAGCATTTGAGATGCGATTAGAAGAAAACCATTGGAATACCGACCAATTTTGTACACGTTTACATCTCCTTTTGCAACGAATCTTCAATTTAGAGCCCCCTCATTTTACGCTTCCTAACAAGTGAAGCCTTGAATAGCAATTTTATGGATATCAAAAAAATCCTCTCCCCTTGCTTTGTACTCGAAGAGTCGCGTTTTCGCAAAAATCTGGAAATCATTGATCGTGTGCAAAAAGAGGCGGGCGTACAGATCATCCTTGCTTTCAAAGGGTTTGCCATGTGGAGCGCCTTTCCAATCGTGCGCGAATACGTACACGGAGCCACCGCTTCTTCACTCCATGAAGCACGGTTATGCTATGAGGAGATGCACACAAAATCCCATACCTACGCGGTGGCCTATATTCCCCGGGAATTTAGCAAAATTTTGCAATATTCGAGCCATATCACGTTCAATTCGATTGCGCAGTGGCGAAAATACCAAAAACGGGTACTGAATTATCGAGAGAAAATCAGCCCGGGTATTCGAGTCAATCCCGGTTGGTCGCCCGTTGGAACGGCGCTTTACAACCCTGCCTCGCCTGGGTCACGCCTGGGAGAGCCTGTTGAGAATTTTAAAGGAAAATTGCCCGAAGGCATTGAAGGGTTACATTTTCATGTGCTTTGTGAAAGCTCGAGCCAAGACCTTGAACAGGTGCTTGAGCATTTTGAAAAACAATTCGGCGCATTTCTGCCACAACTACAATGGGTAAATTTTGGTGGCGGGCACCTCATGACACGCGAGGGCTACGATGTGGAACATTTGATCTCCGTACTCAAATCTTTCCGGAAGCGCTGGCCGCATTTGCAGGTCATTCTGGAGCCGGGTAGTGCTTTTGCCTGGGACACCGGCGTATTGGTGGCAACCGTATTGGATATTGTAAAAAACCGCGGCCTTCGCACCGCTATCTTAGATGTATCTTTCACCGCCCACATGCCTGATACGCTCGAAATGCCCTATCGGCCACGCATTCAAGGAGCAAAGTATCTGGTGGAAAAAGGAGACAAAAACGTGGCTCGCCTCGGTGGAGTAAGTTGTTTGAGCGGCGATTTTATGGAAGCCTATGCCTTTGAAAAACCTTTGAAAATTGGTGAAAAGGTCGTTTTTGAAGACATGATTCACTACACAATGGTAAAAACCTCGACCTTCAACGGGGTAACCCACCCCAGCATCGCAATACTTCGGCCCGATGGAAAGTTAGACGTCGTGCGACGCTTTGGCTATAAAGATTACAAGAACAGGCTTTCTTGAGTAATTTTGTGCCCACCGAATAAATTTGACCAATTCCCATACTGATATGCACCAATTTCGTTCTTTCCCCTTAGCACTCGCCATTACGATGTGCCTTGCCCTCTGGTCAGCGTGCAAAAAGTCTGACTTTGAAAACCTTGAACTCGCAGACCATACTGCCGAGTTCGCTTTTCCACTCTTCAGCACAGAATTGCTGCTGAAAGACCTGTTGTTCACGCTGCAAAGCGACAGCCTTTCTGACGATACAATCTTTGTGAACGCCGACAACACAATGACGCTTTTTTACTCTGGCGATGTGGCACAAAAACCGGCCAGCGATATTTTCAAATTTTTGAGCGGCACTGTACCCATTTTGTTGACGGATTCGGTAATCGTAAATCCGATTCAATCGCCCGATGGCGTTACGATTCGAGTGGCCGACATCCTTTCCGGAAAAATCGGGTTTTTTATGCAAAACCCTACCGATGACACACTCCATGGGTATTTTGAAATAACTCAAATGAGTTTAAACGGGGTGATTTTTCAACACCCATTTTTGATTCCTCCAGATTCAACGTTTTTGGTAGCCGGAATTCCACTTGCCGGATATCACCTGGAATCAAGCAACAACACCCTGACAATCAAGTACTTTGCTTATACCCCCGACAACGTCCGGGTAAAGGTTCCAGGCTTCCCTTTTGCTGCCACTTCGGAAATGACCTTCAGTTATGTGGAAGGGTACTGGGGTTTCCAGTGGTACAAACTTACCCGCGACACCATTGAAATTGACATCAACCAAACGGAGCTCAAAGGAGATTTGAAAGTAAAAAATCCCAAAGTGACCATGCGGATAAGCAATTCCTGGGGATTCCCCACCCGCGGTCAGATAAAATACCTCAGTTTCATCGGCCAAAATGACGAAGAGATCCCGCTCCTAAGCAATGGGGTGTTTGAACACGACTCTTTTGATTACAAAGACTTTGCTTACCCCGCCTGGATCTTGGGAGAGGTGGGCCAAACCAAATACACCGATATCACGCTGGACCAGACCAATTCCAATATCGCTGATATTTTTAACAGTCAGCCCACCCGCCTTATTTATGAGGTGGATGGAATTAGCAATGCTCAACTGGACCCCAGCCTCATAGGATTTATTACAGACCAAAGCAATATAAAACTCCAACTCAGGGTAGAGCTCGTCCTTGAGGGCTCCGTCAGAAATTTTGGCGCGGAACAAACCATGAACCTGGATTTTGGCGACTTTGGCAACCTCGATTCAGCTAATATTGAAGACGTGGAATTTAAACTCGTCACCGAAAATGGCACACCCATTTCGGCTGAAATGCAGATCTTTTTCCGGGATGATGCGCTCAATCATCTCGATTCGCTCTTCCTGGGCGGGCCAAAAGAAGTGATCAGGTCTGCCCCGATCGACGGAGAGGGTCTTGCCACAGGCATTACACGCACCGAGGAGTTCATACCGATGTCAACAGAACGGTTTGAGCACATCCGCACCGCAAAAGATGCCATCCTCAAAACCACCTTCACTACGGCCAATGACGGCAACACTTTTGTTAAACTCCTGGCAACCAATAAAATCGTGGTGAAAATGGGTATAAAAGTGAAGAAGCGGTTGTAGCCCGTTCAACAAAGCAAGGGCTGTATTCATCCATTCCATAATAAAACAACGATGCATGAGCAGATAAAAATCTGTTCTTCACCATTTTATACCGATCAAAAAGAACAAGCATGTTTTTTCATAATAATTCATTGATATTCAAATATCTGTTCAGAACAAGCCTGGCAGCCAGCTTATTTGTGCTGCTTGCCTTTACGCAAGCGAGTGCCCAGCAGGAATTGATGTTGCACACATTACCAGAGGTTTTACACAGCAATGCAACCAATCCGGCGTTTTTTCCTCAAAACAAACACTTTGCCATCGGGCTGCCTGGAATTGGGCTGGATGCCTCTCATTCGGGCGAAATCTCTTACAAGGATATTTTTGTAAAAGACGGAGACCGAACTATTATGAACTTTTCTAACGCGCTGTCCAAACTTGAGCCCACCAATACCGTACGATTTGAACAACGCATCGAAACGGTGTCGCTTGGTCTGCGCTTGCCTGGTAAAATTTGGCTTCAGGCGGCCCATGCCAACCGGCTAAGTGGCTTGGTCGTTTACCCAAAAACCCTGCCCGCGCTTATTTGGGATGGAAACGCGCAATACATTGGCCAAACCGTTGATATCGGACTTAAAACCGATATTTCTGATTGGAATGAGTGGAGCCTGAGCTTGGCAAAAAGTTTTAAAAACCTGAATATTGGCATACGCGCCAAATTGCTCACAGGCAGCAGCGCCCTGCTTACCGACAAGGACCATTCTACTGCCTCGGTTACTACCAGCAACGATATTTACCAACTCTCGCTCGCGACGGATTACGGCTTCCATGCCTCTTCGCTTATCTCTGCTATTGACACCTCCGGGCTTGGTTTCGATTTCGTGGTGGGCAAATTAAAGGGGGCGGCCTTTTCAAAAAACACAGGCATAGCCCTTGATCTGGGGGCTCAATTTAAAATAAACGAGCAGATCACCATAGATCTCTCTTTGCTTGACCTCGGTGGAAAAATCACCTGGAAGGAAAAGTCTAACTACTTTCTCAGTCAGGGAGCATATCAATACGATGGTGTGACGCTACCGGGCGCCGACATCATCAATGGATCTGACAGCCTTGATTTTTCGAGCAAACTTGACACGCTAAACGACATTTTCAAGTTCCAGAAAACAGCCGCAGAATTTGAGACCAGATTGCCCATGCGGGGCTATGTAGGAGGAAATTATGCATTCACCAAACGCTGGTCTTTGGGTCTAAGCGCATATTTCCAAAAACGCGAAGATGAAAAGGCGACCGTTGCTGTAGCTGCAAGTGCGCGGTGCAAATTGCTGAAGTGGGTTTCCCTGGGCGCGATGTACAGTGTGAACGAACGTTCAGCAGCAAATCTTGGGTTCCACCTTTTACTTAAGCCAGGCCCCGTGCAGATTTATTTTGCTTCCGATAATTTGCTCAACGCTTTTTCTGTAAAAAGCAGCCCGGTAGTGAATTTGCGGACGGGGTTGAGTTTGGTGTTTTAAAGTTAAAACCATGCCCCTTATTCCCCAATCCTCTTATCCTGGCCCGCCTTTTTGGCAGCGGGGCGGGCATTTGCAAACCCTGCTCCCTGGGCTTTTTCGCCGTGTAAAAGGGGTTGACTTTCAAAGAGAACGAATCGAAACACCCGACCATGATTTTCTCGATCTTGATTGGCTGCACAGCCCTGAACCGAATCGTAGCCTTGTGCTGATTACCCATGGTTTGGAGGGCAGCTCACAGGCGCAATATTGTCAAGGCACCGCCAAGTTGTTTGTCCAAAATGGTTGGGATGCCTTGGCTTGGAACTGTCGCTCCTGCTCGGGAGAGATGAACCGTGCTTTCAGGATGTACCATCATGGCGACACGGAGGACATTTCGACCGTCGTGAACCATGCCCTTGCAACGGGCCGTTACGATACGGTTGCGCTGACAGGATATAGCATGGGCGGCAATATTACCCTGAAATATGTTGGCACCAGTAGCGAAAACCTGCCAAAGCAGATCCGTGCAGCGGTGGCTTTTTCCGCGCCTTGCGATATTCGCGCCGGAGCAGATGTGCTTGATCGCTGGGACAATCGGATTTACAAGTCCCGTTTTCTGAATTTTTTGAAAAAGAAGGTCGCCCACAAAGACCGTCAATATCCGGGGCGGCTGGATATTTCAAAGTTGAAACAAGTGCGGCGTTGGCGCGATTTTGACGAATATTTTAGTGCCCCGATTTGTGGGTTTGCTTCAGCCGCACAGTTTCATGAACAGGCTTCGGCCAAGAATTTTGTAGCGGGTACGCGCATACCAACCTTGCTGGTAAGCGCACTCAATGACCCGATCCTTACAACCGAATGTTTCCCGGTAGAGATTGCACGCGAACACCCGTCATTTTATTTGGAATTGACATCAGGAGGTGGACATTGCGGGTTTCGGGCAAAGGGTGGTGGAGAGTTCTCGTGGGCTGAGAAAAGAGCCTTCGAGTTTGTAAAAAAGAGTTTGAAGGTTTAGGGCTAATTTCCATTGAGTTTTACCTCGAATGTTTCGCCCTCATCGATCTGTTTTTCCACCAACGTTTTTCCAGCTTCCGTTATCGTCACCTTCAATTTCGAACCCGCTCTTTCAACAAGAATATCCAAATCACGGTTGAATGCACGGAGATGCTGAATGCTCATGCCAGGCCAAGAGTCAGGAAGCCGGGGTGTGAGGGTAAAACTATGTAGTCCAGTAGGCCTTATTCCAAACAAGCCTTCCGTAAAAACCCGACAATACAACCCGCTTTCCGCAGAAAGATGGCGCTGGCTGCCTTCCGGATAAGCTTCAACCGGATAAGGAACATGATCGCCCAACAGTCGGCGGTTGGAATAATAATGCAGGAATTTGAGTGCTTTTTCGGTTTCTCCTGCGGAGAATACTCCTCTTAGGGCATACAAAGTGGATCGGTCCCAAAATGTTTGATCGCCGGAAAGACTGGCAAGACCATCGGGGGTCCATAATTTTGGTGAAAACAGCGCATCGACCGTACCCGCTTTCCGATCATAAATGCCCACCGTAAGTGGTATGCATATCCAGGCCCGGAGCACGTCGTTTTCCTTGTAATATTTATAGGTATCAAAGCCGTCAATGGTCGAACCAAAATATTTTTCAATAGCGATCTTTAGTTGCGCTGCCTGTGATCTATAGGCCTTAAGTTGCTTTTTCTCTTTTCCTAAAGATTCCCCCAAATAAGCTGCTGAGATCAAGGCGTCGTAGTACAATGAAGATGTGCAAAGGTTGGCATTGCCCGCCGGGAAACGCCCCTCCAATTCGTCAGAATCAGAGCTCACTACCCCTTCTGCATTCAATTTCCGATCGCAGTAATCCAAACACCACTCGATCAAAGGCCACAGCTGCCCGGCTTGTACTTTATCACCGCTTGCAAGGGCATAACGGGCCGCGCCATAGCCGATCATGGCGGCGTCTCCACGGTCGCCGGCTCCGTCCCAAAAATCAATTCCTTCAGCAATAATAGAACTGGGGATCGGCTTGTATTCCGGGTTCATGAATCGGGCAAAATGGAGATAGGCATTCAAGGAAGCCTTGTTTCCATATTCATATCCCAGAAAAGGGAAAAACGGTCCGATATATTCGGCCTGGTCATTTGCCCAGATAGCCGCATAATAGGCTTCTCCGCCCGGGCCGTGCATGGGGCCTCCTTTGGTTTCATAAATACTCTCTGCTGCCCGGATCTTTGCAAAGGCAAATTCTCTATTCAATATGGTATCAGGCGTTACCAACACCAGTTTACTCCATAACTCATCCACCAATGACAGGCGTTTTGCCTTTTCCACGCTTACATCCACGGGGAGCGCTTGTTCATTTGCTTTTAACCCGGAATAGAAAACAGAAAAACGGATCGAATCATTGGTTTTCAGGCTAAAACTGCCGCTGTTGAACAATTCCATCTTCACAATATAACTGCCTTCTGTGCCTTTGGCTGGATCGGTGTGGTATTCTAGCCTGGTCTGGGGAATTTCAACCACACATGGCTTCTCAGAAATATTTTTGAGCGTATAAACTTCGCAATACACCGGCAGATCTGTGGAGGGGAAATATTGTCGGGTCAATTCAAGGTTGCTTCCGGCCTTGCTTTTTACGATCAAAGTTCCGTTGAGTGTGATCGAATGCACTTTCTCCGCTTCAATGGGCTTGTAGTTTACGGTGACAAGTTTAAAAGCGTCTTGTGCAAACCGCCGGGTGAGGCTGGCGTGTGTGTTGTTTGGAATAGTCCTTAACATCGGCCAAACCAGGCTGCGCGTAGCCTGAAAAGAACCGTCAGATGCCACCCCATACCGAAGCACGCAGGAGATCCTTTTGCCACTCATTTCGATATGGTCGCTATGCGGAATATTGCTTTTTACCTGCCAGGTAATGGAACCATTTTCGTTCATTTGCCAGCGTCGGTATTCTTGGGAATACGATTTGCCTGAGAAGAGCGCAAAGGCCATGATCAGAACAAAACAGGACATTTTATTTCTGAATAAATGATGCATCGAGAATTGATTTTACGTTTTGGAACTCTAAGCAAGGTTTTTGAGTTTTAAACGCTCAAATAAAAGGCTCTGCTGGCACTCTGTTCAATATTTTTGTGCCCCCCAGACCTGAAAGGATTCCAAAAGCCTTGGCCGTAATATTGTATTTTTTGACAAATATATCACCCCAATAAACGCTATTCAGCACAACAACAATGAAATCAAAACAAGCTCCTAAACTTTTAAAGGAGAAAGACAAAATCAAGGGGAAAGACCTGTTGGGGCTGGGCTTTACAGAAGGTAAAATCCTCGGAATTGCGCTTGAGATCGCTTTGCGGGACTTCTCTGAGGTTCACAAACACAAAGCCCTGACGGTACTGAACCGAGTGCGCAAAAATCCGGAAACGTATCTGGAAGATGCCGCCCTGGCAGCTTTGGCTACTGCTATTCTGGAGGCCAGACAAGACGAAGCCGCCAAGGCAAGTATTGAATTGAAAGAAACAGCGGATACTTACACCATCTTTGGAAAAGATCAGATAGAAGAAGGCGCGTTAAGTCAGATGAATATTGCCATGCGGCTCCCCGTGACCGTCGCCGGAGCTTTGATGCCCGATGCGCACCAGGGTTACGGGCTGCCCATCGGTGGTGTGTTGGCCACAAAAAACGCTATTATTCCTTATGGCGTAGGCGTGGACATTGGTTGCCGGATGGCATTGTCGGTGTTTGATATTCCTGAGGCGCATTTTTTTGAGCACCGTTCTTTTTACAAACGAGAATTGGTGGCGCTTACCGCTTTTGGTGCTGGCAACGGCTTTAAAGGAAAAGACCGGGCCTACCACCAGGTGCTGGACCGCAAGGAGTTCGAACTCAATGCTTTGCTGCGTGGATTGAAAGACAAGGCGTTCGCGCAACTTGGCTCCTCTGGCGGCGGCAATCACTTTGTAGAATGGGGCATTATTGATTTTGCCGAAAAAGACGAAGCGCTGGGCATTGAAAAAGGCCGTTATCTCGCTTTATTGACGCATTCAGGCTCTCGTGGACTGGGGGCAACGCTGGCTGGACACTATACCCGCATTGCCAAAACGCAGTGCAAATTGCCCGCCTACGCTGCCAATCTTGCCTATTTGGATTTGAACAGCGAGGCGGGACAGGAGTATTGGTTGGCTATGAATCTGGCCGGCGATTACGCTTCAGCTTGTCACGAGGTCATCCACCGCAAACTGACCAAAGCCATTGGCGCAACGGTGCTGGCCCGCGTTGAAAATCACCACAATTTTGCCTGGAAGGAAATGCTGAATGGTGAAGAAGTTATCGTACACCGCAAAGGCGCAACCCCTGCTGGCAAAGGCGTGATGGGTATTATTCCTGGTTCCATGACGGCCCCTGGCTTTCTGGTGCGTGGAAAAGGAGAGGCTTCCTCTATCAACTCCGCATCTCACGGCGCAGGCAGGCAGATGAGCCGTACGCAGGCCAATAAAACCGTGAATAAGTCGGATATGCGCTCACTACTTCAAGATCTGGGCGTTTCACTGATCGGCGGCGGCTTGGACGAAGCACCCATGGCTTACAAGGACATCCACCAGGTAATGGCTGCGCAAACGGAATTGGTGGAGGTGGTAGCCAAATTTTCTCCTAAAATGGTGCGGATGGCGGATGATGGAAGTCGGGAAGATTAAGCATGTATGGAGTTCGCCAAAAATGCAGGATCACGGGGTTGGAGTAAGGCGGCGGCCTGGAGCCCAATGTCATCTCATTACCAGATTGACGACATTGGACTCCAAATCACCGTCTTACTTGCACATTTCGATATCACAAAGCCTGATAAAAATTAATCCCTTTCTCGATAAGATACAAGGCTGATTTTTGTCAAATTTCCAGTTTTTGTGGAAACCCTTATCGTTTGTATCAGTTTGCAAAACGACCTTTTTTCCTTTCATGACCCAATTGCCTTTCACATCGACTTTTTGCTTAGGGTTAGAATCGTTGTGATATTGAAAAGTGTAATCCGAGTTGAGTGTGAGCTCGACTTTGGGTACCGTTTCGGAGCTGTCCTGGCAACCACAGGTTCCATAAATAGTTGTTTTTAAAACAACTTCATTGGAGTCAGGAACACCTGTAAATGACATGATGGTCAGTAAAGCAGGAAGGAGAATGGCGATTTTAAACTGGTGCATACAAATTAACATTTAAGTGATGAAAAGATACCTGTTTAGGCTGGCTCAAGATCAACGCACCAACATCAGTTTCAACACTTGTACCATTTCTCCAGACTGCACCCGAAGGTAATAACAGCCCGAAATTTGATCGGAAAGGTCAAAATTAAGCAGCGAAGAACTGGTCAATTCTTCCCAGATCAGCTGGCCCGCAGCATTGAAAATTTCGGCGCGTTCGCAAACCAGACCCTCGTCCATACGTAGTTCAAAAAGACCTTTGGACGGATTGGGATAAACCGTCATGCCGGGCGCTTGTAAAGCCGATTCCTCTGGCAAAAACTGGTTGCTCCCCGCTTCTCCGATATACAGGGCATCAATGGCCATGTCGCCCCGCGATCCGGCACCTGTAGTGCCTTTGATCCTGATCTTAGTGTGGTCTGTTCTGTACGGAAGCAAGTCAATGATCGCCTTGGTCCATTGATTGCCCTGATTGCCAGATAATGTCCAGACCGTAGTCCAGTTGAGTTCATTGTCCTGGCTGATCTCGACCGCTAGCGAGCCTGTTTGATTGCCATACATGTGGTAGTAAAATTCGAAAACAGGATTTGTCATAGGTGTTAGCGTTAGGCATTTGGAGGTTTTCAACATCGCAGTTTTATTGGGGGAGTTGCCGGATGCTTTGGTGTACCAGTAATAAACTCCATTGTACGCAGCGTCAGGTCCGGTTTGCGAGGTAGGTGTTGAACCGGATCTTCGAGTCCAGTTAAAATTGTCAATCCCTGTTATTTGCTCAAAGATGCCCAAATTCAGTTCGATGCTATTGCTGTATGGAAACGCTGTTTGATAAGACGAACAAGTAATCACGGGTTGTGAAATGGTCAAGGATTTCGTGGTGCTGCAAGCATTAAGGTCGGTTACCGTAACCGTATAAACGCCCGCCTGAAGATTGGTGATCGATGCGCTGGTTGCAGCATTGGACCAAAGATATTGGTACGGATAACGCCCTCCAAGTACATTTGCCGTAGCCGAGCCAGTAGATTGCCCGTAAACCAGCACATTGGTTTGGGTCGTAGTGGCATACAACAGATTAGGGCTGTAAGCAGGTAGCGTTGCCACTACCGAACAGCCATTGGCAGCTGTGGCTGTGACGGTGTAAAGCCCTGAGGTTAACGCTGTTACACTATTAGTAGTAGCTCCGTTTGACCAGGAATAAGATACCGGCGGCACAAAATTTCCGAAAGGAGTCAACAGGATTTGTGCATCGGCGTTCCCATGACAGGAAACGTCCAGGAATTCCGAAGTCAGGGATAATTCGCAGGGATTACCTGGATCGTTATAAATCGCAATACTGTCAAACGCCACATCTCCCAATTGACCAGCACTTGCGATCAATCGAATTTGCAATGCTGCGGCAGATTTATACGCGCTCAAGTCACAGGTTACCGTTTGCCATTGGTTTCCCTGATCTCCCATGACATAAAAGATCGCATTGTCGGGCGCTGGCCCTTGAAACGTATGACCACCATCAATACTTACTTGTGCCCCCACTTCCCCTATCTCTGTCCCATATGCATGGTAGCGGAATGTTACTTTCGGCGAGGCATGCCCACGCAGATCTATGCACGGGCTGATAATGACTGCATATCCGCCGTATGGTCCGCTGTTAAGTGCATCAACATGTACATAGCCCAGGCCTGAAAAAGCCTGTTCCGGGCCCGTGCTGGTGGGCGAAATTGGCCCGGATCCAGGAATCATATCAATAAAATCACCAAAGCCTTCATAAGATTTGTTGATCCATCCATCCATGCCACTTTCGAAGTCAAAAACTACGGGCAATTGGGTAATAGGATTATCACAACCGGAAGGATGAGCGCAACCCAGCAGATAGCTGCGATCGGTGAGGGCAGTATAGGCCATCCGATTCATTTGGCCCACAGAAAAGTGGTTTCTGCATTGTTTTTGGGCATAAGACATATGATTGCCCACGTCCGGCAGATAAGATTGATTGTTCAAGTCTTGGGCAATCCCGAAATAGCTGCAGTTAGAGCTGCTTGTAGTATATAAATTCGGGTCGGCAGGTGTATCGCATACATCATCTCCGGCGGTCAGGCAATTGCTGCCGTTGACCAGCTCGTCAGTCGTGCCAAGGTTGGTTTTACCATGTGTGTGATAAAGACCCATGTAATGCCCCATTTCATGGATAAAAACCTTGCTGTCAAACAGAGTTCCTCCTGCTTTGGACAAAATAATCCGATCTTGGCTCGGTGGCAGATAAGAATAGCCCCCTACAGAAGAGCCATTGACGGAAGCCGTGCCAAATGCATAGATGTTAATGACATTGGGCACATCGTAAGCACTGAGTTGGGGCTCCTCTGTGCTGTCAAAATAATGCAGAGTGCTGCTAACAAAGGTCGTGAATGAGCTGCACTCATAAAATTGAATCCTGTAAGGCAGGAAAAGGGCGTTGAGTTCGCCCATCCATTCGCTGATGCCAGCTTCGCGCAGTCCTTTGGGCGAATTGGCTGTGGGAATACACTCCTGAAACTGTACCGGTATCCAGTGAATGGAAGCGCCATAGCGGTCATCGGCTATTTGGGTAATGTCGAAAGCTTGCCTGGCATCGCGGGTACGGGTCAGGTATTCGATCTGTTCGGGTGTTGGGTTGGTGCCGCATGCTTCTTGTGCTGATAATACAGTTTGAACAGCGCTTAGCATCCAGCAAAAAAGTAGTGTTTTAAATACTTGATTCATAAAAAGTTAAAAGATCGGTGAATAAAAGGATGGCCTTTCCAGAGCGGTGCGATCGCAGTGGCAGCCTGTGGGTTACACAGCGTGAAATCAATTGAAACCAGAAAAGAGGAGATTGGGGTATTTGAGAGAGGGCAGGGCAAAAGTAAGTTCTGGAGCGAGCCTGAGACAAAGCAAGTGACCAACGAAGGACTCAGTTGAGGGAACGATGGGGACGCTTTAGTTTAAGGGAAAATCTTTGACTATCCATTCACATTTCCCAATAATTCCAGCAGCTGTGTTTTTTTCCTTTGCGCCACGGGCAATACTGCACCATCGCTCATTTCTACTTCTCCTGAAAAGCGATTGTAATAACGGCGCAAGTGATCCAGATTAATAAGGTGCGATTTATGGATACGCTCAAAGGGATGTGGTGAAAGCAAAATTTCGAGGTCTTTAAGTGTTTTGGCGACAAGCAATTTGCTCTTGTCGTCAAAATGGACAGTAGCATAGTTTCCATCCGAAGCGCAGCGAACAATATTTTTGACATAGTGTAAATGAATGCCATCAGAGGTGGCCAGGGCTATTCTTGGAGTAACTGCACCGCTCATTTGTTGCATATATTGCCTTATCTGCTCTAGAAGTCCGGTTTGTTTCTCTTTCGTCGCTTTTTCTACTGCCGCCTGCAATTCATGGGCGTCAATGGGTTTTAACAGATAGTCAAGCGGGGCGAATTTGATCGCTCGCAATGCATATTCGCTGTAGGCTGTGGTAAAAATGATTTTCAGGGATTCAAAGTTGATATTTTGTAACAGATCAAAGCCCGAGCCATCCGTCAGTTGAATATCAAGAAACAATAAACTTGCCTCTGGATGACTTTGAACGGCCTCCACGCCTTCCGCTACTGAATGGGCTTCGGCCACTATATTTATTTGAGGGCAATGCAAATTTATTTCCATGGCCAGCGAGGCCCTGGCGGCAGGTTCGTCGTCAATGATGATGGCGTTGATCATAGTTTGGGTGATGGATTTGAAATGGAATATGCAACACGACCTCCGTGCCCGAAGCCTTGCCATTTTCATATAAATCTCGGATCGTCAAGGGCTTTTCAGAAGCTTGGGGACAAAGAAGTTGAAGCCGCTCCAGGGTGATCTGTGTTGCAAGGGGCTTGTGTGGGTCTCGGAATTTCTGTTGGGCTGAGGCCGTTCGCCCTACGCCAGTATCACGAATGCTCACGGTTATTTCTTCGCCTGCTGCCCGAAAATCCACCACGATATCGCCCCTGCCTTTTTTGGGCACCACACCATGTATTACGGCATTTTCCACAAAAGGCTGGAGTAACATAGAGGGAATCATTATCTCCATGGCGTTTAAGGAAGAATCTATATTTATCTGAAAATTGATTTTATCGGGATACCTTATTTGTGACAATTGGAGGTAGATATTCAGCAGTTCCATTTCCTGATCCAAGGGTATCGTGGTATCCGAATAGTCTAAGTTCAGGCGCAAAAGCCGGGCAAATTTACCAATAAAGGCATTGGCTTCCACCACTTTTTCCTGACCATAGTAACCTTTGATGGTATTCAAGGCATTAAAAATAAAGTGGGGGTTCATCTGGAGACGAAGCGCCAACATTTTTAAATCGGCATTTTTCCTTTGCAGTTCAGATTTTTCCCGGCTACTCTCCATTAGTGCCCGCTCCAGCTCATAGCCCCGCCTAAGCCTGTTTTCACGCCATTTAATATACCCAAAAACAAGGGCTGTGAGCAGGCCAACCAAAACAACATAAAACCAGGACCGCATCCAAAAAGGTGGAACAACCTGAATTTGAACACGGGCAGCGGCTTCCCCGATCTCTCCTGCGCCGTTAATTGTCTGTACGTCAAAGCTGTATTGCCCCGGGCGAAGGCTTGCAAATTCAATGGCTTCATTGGCTGTTTCGTGCCAGGCAGTATCCAGTCCCTCCAGGCGGTATCGGTATCGGATATATTGTGGTTCGCGATAGGAAAGGCCTTCAAATTCAATATTCAAAGAGCCTTGTCCATAATCCATCGTCAATGAATTGTCTGTTCCCAGCTTTTGAATTTGGTTGTTGATGCGCACTGATTTTATCAAAGCCGGCGGAGATGGCGGAGATTCCAGGAGCAATCGTTTTGGTATTGAAAGCAGCCCATCATCCTTGCCGATAAACACCTGGCTTTCAATTACTTCTACAGCATTTATTTTGTCCCAGCCAAGTCCCAACACGCCCCAATAATTGGTCAATTGCATTTTTCCGGGCTGCCCATGTACCCGAAACAATCCACTCGCTGTTCCGATCCAGATCTTGTTTTCAGCATCCCTGCAGAGATCGCGGCAAATCACTTCTCCATATTGATTGCTGATAGAAATACTATCTATTACCTGCCCGTTTTTAATTGCAAACAAGCCCTTGGATTCGCTTAGTACCCAGAGCTGGTTGTTGGCCTCGTCAAAATCCATGTCCTGGATGCCATAAGGCAGCACCCGCCTTTCTGCCCCATTTGAATCAATGGCGTATAATCCATTATGGGTCCCAACCCATACTGAATGCCGTTCATCAAATTCAATTTTTTCTACTTTCAAGCCCTTGAACCTCGTTATGTTCGGTACGCCGTACAAAGGGTTTGAATCCAGGATATTATCCGCTCTTTTTAGGGGCAACATTTTTTTCAAGGCAAGTTTTGGAGGTATCTTGAACAGCCCGTTAAGTCCGGCCCAATAGTTTCCATCGTGGTCCCTGTTTATATCTGTTGCACGGTGCGTCAACAAATTCTCAATGCCTTCACGGATTATCAGACTGCCCGCTTTACTGACCACCATAGTGCTTCCATCGTCCAGATGACGAATGTTTCGAACGTTTTTATTGGTGACATTTTTTTGAAAAATGACCTTTGATCGAATGCTCACACCATCAAAAGTTGAATAGGCACTTCCTTCGGAACCGATCCAAAGCCGTTGCTTAGCATCTCGGCTAAGGCAAATAACCCGTTTGTGAAGCAACCCGTCATCCATGGAATAATGCACAATGTCAGGGTTGGGCACATAAAAAATGCCCTCCTCAAAGGTAGAAAACCACAAACCTCCCTCCCGGTCTTCCATGACACAAGAAACTGAACGACCCGGCAGGTAGGTTTTTTCTTTTTTCAAGGAAGGATAGTCCAACATAAAGGCTCCATTACGGGTGCCTACCCAGATCTTATTACCGATTTTTTTGAGGAAAATATATTGATTGCCTTCTTCCAGCTCGCGCTTTTCGCATAACACATGGCCCGTAAAACGGTTAAAAAAATAAATACTTCGATCAGATGATATGACAAGGGTATCGCCGGAGCTTATTGCCTGAATGGTTTGGGTTAAAATGGGCATACGGACTATCTGGCTAAATCCTTCCGGTTTTATAAGGCCGAAATAATGTCCCCCGCCGCCAATAATATTGCCGGGATTTTGCCAGGCTACCGCGATCCCATCCGTAAAACGCTCTTCTTTTTCCATTCGATCCACGTCGATCAGGATGGTTTTGTATGCCCCACAATACACCATCCGGCCATCATCCTGCTGAAACAGTTTTATAGCCAAACCTTTAAGGTCGCATCCCTTCAAAAAATCGAAATTGTTTTCATTGTACAAGGCTCCTTTGTAAAAAAATCCCGGTTTCCCATTAAGTGTGGCAAACCAGATTCGGCCCGCAGGGTCTTCACACATAGTAAACACCTCGTTGTCAGGCATTCCATGGGAAGTGTTGTAATGGACAAACGACTGTCCGTCAAACCGGCTTACACCTACATCTGAACTAACCCAGATATAACCTTTGCTGTCTTGAAAAACGGAGTAAACATAGTTGGAAGACAGGCCTTCGCTGGTCTGATAATTTTTGGAGAAAGCCTGCTGCGCCAGCAGGCCCTGTGCCGAACTAAAAAGGAGACTGAAAACGAGGATTTTGCGCAGCATTGGAGGGTGAAGGTAAGGCCTTTGTATGGGCATTTAAACGACGAAAAGTCAACTCAGTTGAGCGATAAATAATCCTGTAGATGCATTTTTAGGGAAATATTATTGCCTCGCATTACTTTCGCCAAATGCAAAAACTACTGTTATTCCTTTTTCCATGGACCTTGATGGCGAACGAGCCGCTTCGATTTACCATTAGTCCAGTCTCTACAGATGGCAAGTATCGTTTGCAGGTGGAAGTGGAGTTTGACGGCTCACCCAAAGGGGTCACTTTTCTTGATTTTCAAGACAATCAGTTTGGCGAATCTGATCAAATGGCTTTTGTACATTTTCCCGAACAATACCCTGGCGTAAGTATAAGGAAGGAGCCTGACAGCAATCGTTTGATGGTGAACCATCTGCCCATGAAACGGGTCAGGGTGCTGTATCAAATACTTGATTTGCAAGATAGTAGCGAACTTTTTTTTCAATATTGTTGCTACAAACCCATTATTAACAAGGATTATTTTCATGTCCAAACCGGGCACTTGCTGATTGCGCCGGAGGGTTATTGGGATGGCCCGGACGACCTGCAAACCATTCAATTGCGTTGGGAGCATTTTCCGGCAGATTGGGTGCTACACAATAGTTTTGGACCGGACACCAGTCAACTCGTTGCGCTTACCAACAGTGAATTCAGCGTGGGAGTATTGGTTGGTGGCGATTTTCGGCGCTTTAAATTTGAGGTAAAGGGTCAGCCCGTTTATTTGCTCACTCGAGGCGAATGGTCACAATTTTCTGATGATACACTCCTGAATCTCCTCAAACGAACCGTAGAAGGACATCGCGCATTTTGGAACGATTTCAGTGATACGATTTACACGGTAACTTTCCTTCCTATTCAAGACGCACCCTGGAATGAAAGATCCAGGGTCGTAAGCGTGGGTGGCTCCGGCTTGACCAATAGTTTTATGTCCTTCGCAACAGATAATCCAGGAGTTGAGTTTAACCTTATCCGTTATGTTTGGGTGCACGAATTGATGCATCATTGGATAGGCGTCCATATTCAAAACGCCGATGAGGAGCGACAATACTGGTTTAGCGAAGGATTTACTGAATATTTTACGCTTAAAAACAGCCTTCGATATGGCCTGATCAATACAGATGAATTCTTAGATGGTTTGAACAATTTCGCTTCTGAACATTACAGCTCTCCGCTACGGACCATGCCAAACGACTCCATGAGCTATGACCATTTTTGGAACGGTGGCAAAGCCTGGGAAAAACTGCCCTACAACCGGGGTTGCCTTTACGCTTTTTATCTTGACAACCTCATCCGCACAAAAACAAAAGGAACCCAAAATCTGGATCAATTAATGCGAAAGATCCTATCAGAGGTGCGCACAAACCCGAATCAAAAACTCGACCACCCCTTTTTTACCAAGATGCTTATTCCCTTTGCAGGCAAATCCTCGGTACAATACTTCGACAATTTTATTGAATTGGGCAAGCCAATAAATTTTACGAGATCAAGGCTTCCCGAAGGACTTGAAATAATAACCAAAGATGCCAATCTGCATTTTGGCCAAAACGGGGCGGTCATTACCAATGCCGAAATTATAAAAAACATCCCGGTTTTCAGGATAAAATCTGGAGTTGAGAAAGCAATATTGCGCGCTGCATTGTTGAAATAATTTTGAAAACACCAAAGGATTTAGCCTGAAAATCAATGTAAAGTCAATTGAAAAAGTCAATTTTGCATTCAAATCCACCCCTCCTTCGCTTAGGCTACGGCGGGTAAACAAATCACCAAATCACCAACCAACTGAATCCACCCATCATGAAGATTCCCAAATCAGAAACACTTATCCTCCTGGCATTTTTGGTCTGCATGGCTTTATGGGCTATGTCCAAATGTTCCGAGCGCCGTGCAGACGCTGTTCGCAAAGTGCGCGATATAGAAGGCTCCGATGAAGACCGCCCCGTAAAACGAGACACGGTAGTCGTGACAACGGCCCCTCAAACGCCCTCAAATCAGCCTAAAGAAAATCCTGCCACACCTCCTGAGGGCCAGGCACCCCCAACCTCATTACTCACTCCGCAGCCCGGCGGAGCACCCAAACGTCCTGAACTTACCAATGAAATAAGTAAACCGAATCCGCCAGCTGGCAACACTGGCACCAGTGGCTCCATACTGTTTGTCACGATTGACGGACTAAAAGTGCGGAAAGAACCCGGGTTGAAAGGAGAGACTTTAGCCGAACTTAAATTGTACGAACCTGTCACTTTCCTGAACAAAAAGACAGATTGGACACAGGAAATCAGCTTGGGTTATGAAAAGGTGACAGATCACTGGGTGAAAGTGCGCACCCAATCCGGCAAAGAAGGTTGGGTATTTGGCGCCGGATTGCACTATTATAAAATGAAGCGGCAAGGTGTGCTGCCAGGCAACAAGTCCGAAGAAACTACCCCAAAAAAGAAAAACTAAACGCGATGAAATCCTTCTTGCCCACTTTAATTTGGCTGGTATTTATCACTGCTTTATCCATAAGTCCCTCTGTTAAGTTGCCCAAATATGAACTTTTTTCAGCTGATAAACTGGCACACGCGGGCGCTTATGCGGTACTTGTAGGGTGCCTGGCATGGGGAGTATGGGGAACAAAAAAACGGGCAATAACCAACATGGATCTGTTTCTACTTTTTTGTGTGTCAACTCTTTATGGCGCTTTGATGGAAGGGATTCAAGGCTGGTTTTTTCCCAACAGATTTTTTGAAATTGATGACATGCTGGCCAATGCCTCGGGGTCTTTTTTGGCTGCAATTGCGATTGCCATTTATTCAAAGCGCACACAACCTGTCCAGCATAAACCGTAAATAATGGCTCTCATACTCCCTTGTCGCGAATTCACGCCACAATTTGGCGCCGACTGTTTTCTCGCTGAAAATGCCACAATCATTGGTGACGTAATATTGGGCGACGAATGCTCGGTATGGTTTCAAGCCATTGTACGCGGCGATGTGAATTTTATCCGAATAGGCAACAAGGTAAACATCCAGGATGGCGCTATTCTGCATGGCACCTATCAAAAATGTGGTACCACCATTGGCAGCAATGTCAGTATCGGGCATCGGGCCTTAGTGCACGGTTGCACACTTCAGGATAATGTTCTGGTGGGAATGGGCGCCATCATTATGGATCAGGCTGTTGTGGAAGAAAATTGCCTCATTGCTGCCGGGGCAGTAGTGCTGGAAAACACCGTGTGTCATGCAGGCGGCGTGTACGCAGGTGTTCCAGCTCGTCGCGTCAAGGAACTAACGCCAGAATTGTTCAAAGGCCAGATTGAGCGGATTGCAAACAACTATGTTTTTTACGCTTCCTGGTTCAAGAAATCTTAAAAAACGCCTTAATTTCCATCCGCCGCAGCCAAAGCGTGATGGCACAACAAATAAACACAACCAGAGCCAACGCAAACAAAAGTCCGCCATCACCTTGTACCTCAATACCTAAAATGAAAAGATGCGAAACCAGGGCGCCGCTTATTACGCCCAGTCCTCCCAAAGCTCCCATCCAGGCCGTTTTAGGCATGATCAAAAGTATCGCACAAACCAATTCTGCTATACCACTTCCAATGCGGCCCCAGGGCTCGACCCCCAGTTGTTGGAATATCCAGACACTTTCTTCCGCGCCGGAAAATTTAAAAAACAGGGTTTGGGCAAGAATGGCCGCAGCAATCAGCCGAAGTGCAAAAGGAAAATAAGAGCGGATCATATCGTTTTGAGTTTTGAAAGGACAAAGGTGCAAATAAGCCAAAGGCCCATTAAAAAATACCGCACAAAAACAACAAAACTTGTTTGTGCCGCGACATTTGGCACAATCCCCGACCTTTGTAGGTCTGTTACCACTTAACCACTTAACCACTTAACCACTTAACCAATAACCAGTCAACCAATAACCAATAACCAGTCAACCAATAACCATGACCAACTGGGGAATCATCGGACTTGGAAAAATAGCCCGGCAATTTGCCGACGACCTGAGGCGGCTGCCCAACGCCCGGCTGCACGCAGTAGCCTCCACTTCGTTTGAGCGCGCACAGGAATTTTCTGCTGAATTTGGTGCCACCCATTTTTTTAGCCACTACGAAGACCTCATCCATTGCCCGGGTCTGGACGTGGTATATGTGGCCACTCCACACCCGTTTCACTGCGAAAACGCCCTCCTCTGTCTTGAAAACGGGCTTCCGGTGCTTTGTGAAAAGCCTTTTGCCATGAACTATGGCGAGGCAAGGCGTATGGTATCCGCTGCCCGACGAAACCGGGTTTTTCTGATGGAGGCCCTCTGGACGAGGTTTATACCCGCTTTTGAACAGGCCTTTCAACTGGTACAGCAAGGCGAAATTGGAGACCTGCATACCATCAAGGCTGATTTCGGATTTAAAATGCCCTTTGATCCGGCTTCAAGGGTCTTCAACAAAAGTTTAGGGGCGGGATCTTTGTTGGATTTGGGAATTTACCCGGCTTTGCTCGCGCTCTCTTTTTTTGGAAAGCCCGAGGCCGAAAATATTTGCGCCGCTGCCAGTTTTACTTCCACCGATGTGGACGAGTCTTGTGCCTTTACCTTTCAATATCCAAATGGGCAGCTTGCGATGTGTCACTCAACCATAGCAGCAAATACATCGCTTACAGCACATTTATATGGTACAAAGGGCACTATTATGTTACATCCACGTTGGCACCACACAAAAAAAATAACCATTTCACAATATGAGGGCAGAACCGAAACCTTCCGAGACCTAGATATTCCATATGAAGGCAGAGGCTATGTTTACGAAGCCGCCCATGTAATGCAATGTATTGAAAATCAAATGCTGGAAAGCGAAACCGTCCCCCTCGACTTCACGCTTGACCTCGCAGAAACTTTGGATAACATCCGGGAGAAAATAGGATTGGTGTATTAAGGCCATACCATATTCCCATTCGGCACGTTTTTGGCGGGAACGGCTGAAAAATGCAGGGATGCGACAAAAATCGGCTTACTTTTGCGCCATGAAGGCATCCATTTCACACTTAAACTCGTCCAAATCCAAAATCCAAAAATTTCGATTTACATGAACAAACAAATGCGATTTTGTGCGCTGCTAATAGGTAGCCTTGTATTGACAAGTCAAACAACTTTTGCCCAAATGCGTGGTTGGGAAGTGGGCGGCTGGCTTGGCGCTTCTAATTATTTTGGCGATTTGAATACCAACTTCCGACTCAATCGGCTCCATCTTGCAGGTGGAGCTGGCGGCCGCTACAATCTCAATGATCGGCTTGCATTGCGCTTTGGTCTCAATGCGGGCAAAATCAGCGCTTACGACTCTGATTCCAAAAACATTTACGAAAGGCGCAGAAACCTACATTTTTGGAGCACCATCGTGGACGCCACCGCTCAATTTGAGTTCAATTTTTTCCCTTACGTGCACGGCCACCGGGATTATTTCTTTACGCCCTATATGTTTGCTGGTCCCGCTTTTTTTTGGTTCAACCCCAAGGCTGAACTTGACGGCACGGTGTACAAACTGCGGGAATTGGGAACAGAGGGTCAGTTTCAAGGCGAGGAATATAATACTGCCCAAGGCGCTTTCTCCTATGGCATAGGTTTCAAAGTCGATCTTTCATATCGCTGGAGCCTCGACATCACCCTAAGCGGACGGAAAATCTTTACCGACTATCTTGATGATGTACATGGCACCTATGCTGATATCCGGGACATCCGGGCACAACGCGGCGACATTGCGGCTGCATTTGCCGACCGTTCAGGAGAGCCTCCAATCGGACTTCCTGGAAGACAGCGTGGCAATGGAAAAAACAATGATGCCTATGCCACAATCGGGATTGGACTTAATTATTATTTTGGCAGCATTCGTTGCCCGGGAATAACGAGATAAATCTGGCTGCATTGACCACATCAAACAAATTGCCTTGAAACACTTTTTGCCACATTTCATTCAGGAGAACTTCCGAAACGGCATCTTGCTCGGCCGCCTTCAGGCCTGCACGATGTTCGTTGATCTTAGCGGCTTCACGCGGCTAACGGAATCGCTCATGGCAAAAGGCCCAACGGGCGCAGAGGAACTTTCAGATATTCTCAACCATATTTTTCACCCCACGGTGGAGTTGGTGTACCAACAGGGAGGCTTTATCCCCTATTTTGCCGGTGATAGTTTCACTGCCATATTTCCGAATCCGCCCGATGGACATTCAGGGGCGGCCTTGCAAGGAGTTTTGGCCTCCGCCCAAATTATCCTTTCTCGTTTTTCACAGGATCAGAAAAGTGCCGATTCGTATCTTTCTGAGCACAAAATTGGTATAAAAATCGGCCTTTCAGTTGGGGCGGTTGAATGGGGCATCGTTGGCCAACTCCGAAAAGCTTATTATTTTCAAGGCGATCCGATCGACAGCTGCGCAGAAGCCCAGACCAAAGCAAACAGCCTGGAACTTGTGGCAGATACGCAGTTCCTACGACTGCTCGATCCCAAGGTTTTTGAAGCGGTTGACCTGGGCAAGGGCTTTTTTAAACTCAATCTGGAACCAGAACAAATTCAGAAGGACGACAAGACAAAAGCAATAAAACTTCCCAATCCGGAATCTAGCATTATCGCTGAATTTTTACCCAGAGAAGTGTTTGAAGACCAACAGATTGGCGAGTTCCGAAACGTGGTGAGCGTATTTATTTCCTTCGATGGGGTGCGCTCTCACGAATCCTTAGACCATTTCTCCTCTATTGTGCTTAACCAAAGCCAAAATTTTGGTGGATACTTTAAGGAGATAGATTTTGGGGACAAAGGCGGGGTGATGTTTTGTCTGTTTGGTGCACCCATAGCGTTTGAAAACAATACAGAACGCGCCCTCGAATTTGTAGCTGCGGTACGAGAAGACCTTTCTATGCTGACCGAGCTCACAGGCGCCAGATTTCGTGTCGGCATGGCTTCCGGACAAGCATTTACCGGCGTAATTGGAAGCTCGGAACGATGTCAATATGCTGCAGTTGGTGCGCGGGTGAACTTGGGCGCCCGATTGATGATGCAGGCAGATTGGGGCGAAGTGTTGACCGATGAAAATGTTTCTCGCAATCGAAACTTCAAGTTCAGTTACCGGGGCGATGGCGATTTTAAAGGGTTTGAAAATAAATTGCCGACCTACATCCTCACTGGTCGAAATTTGGCTGGAAAAGCCAGTTTTTCTGGCGATTGCTTTGGCCGGGAAAAGGATTTGGAGCGGCTTTTTAATTTTGCCAGTCCACTCCACGAAAACAAATTCGCTGGCATGGCCTACATTTTCGGCGAAGCTGGGATCGGAAAAAGCCGGTTGAGCTATGAATTGCGTCGCCGCTTGCGAGATACCATGGCAGTTAGCTGGTTTAGTTGTTCCAGCGACCAGATTTTGCGCAAACCGTTCAACCCTTTTATCTATTTCCTCAAAAATTATTTTGACCAAAGCCCTGAAAACACTCCCGAACGCAACAAAGAACTTTTCGAACAAAATTTTCTCGAACTTCAGTACGAGCTTACAGAAAATCCACATCCTGAAGCCGATGCCGTACGCCGTGAAATAGCGCGCACCCAAAGCGTTTTGGCCGCTATGTTGGGCATCATATATCCAGGCGCTTTGTGGGAGCAGCTCGACGCACGTGGGCGCTATCAAAATGCGCTTGCTGGCATGGCCAACCTTTTTATCGCCGAATCGCTGCTTCAACCCGTCGTGATCGAATTGGAAGACGGGCATTGGTACGACGAAATGAGCCGCGAATTCCTGGCTCAGTTCGCCCGACGGGCACAAAGCTATCCTTTGATGTTTCTGGTCACGAGCCGCTACGAAGATGATGGCACCAAAAACTACCTTTTCAAGAAAAACCTGTTGGAAGAAATTGAGGCCCAATTCTGTGAAGTTGATTTGAATTTCCTCCAAAACGATGATTTAAGAGCATTTGCAGAGGCGCGATTGGGCAACACCCTGCACCCTGACCTCTATGAGCTGCTTCATCGCATGACCCAGGGAAACCCCTTTTACGTTGAGCAAATGGCGGAGTATTTCCGAGAGGCTGATCTTTTGAAGGCCACCGACGAAGGGGTGCTGCAACTCAAAAACGAAGACCTCCAGATTGCCGATTCCGTGAAGGAGATCATGATGGCACGGATTGACCGTTTGAGTGGACTCGTAAAAGAAACCGTGAAAGCAGCAGCCGTGATCGGGCGCGAGTTTGAATTGCCGGTCCTGTCAGCAGTAATGGCACGGCAGGAGGATTTTATCCGACGCAACGGCGATCTTGAGCTGATACTGCGAGAACAAATACAAACTGCAGAGAAATGGCAAGTGTGGTACGCCATGAACGAACTGCGGTATATTTTCCGACACTCCCTGCTTCGCGAAGCGGCCTACGATATGCAATTGCGCACCCGGCTGCGTGAATTGCATCAACTTATTGCAGAAGCAATTGAACAACTCTACCCTAATTCTGAGGAGCGGTTTGTGGACCTGGCTTTTCACTATGAAGAAGCCGAAGAAGAGAAAAAAACCAACAAATATCTTGAAAAAGCCGCTCGCTACGCCCAACGGAACTTTCAAAACCGGCAATCTTTGCAGTTTTATGAAAAGTTGATCGTTAATATCCTCAGTAAGGAAAAAGAAACCAAAAAAAGCGTCCGCCTGCTTTTGCGCAAAGGTTCGGTACATGAACTGATAGGCCAATGGGAAGAGGCAGAAAAGGATTACCGCATAGCGCTAAAACGGGCCCAAAGCCTGAGCGATTGGCTGCTCATCGGACGAGCCAACCGTCGGCTGGGCCAGTTAAGGATGCTTAGGGGTGATTATGTAGAAGCCAAGAAGCATCTGGACGTGGCTTCCACGTTTTTTGATTTTGCCAAAGACCAAATAGGCACCGCCAAAACTTATGGCAACCTCGGCACACTTTTTTTTCGGCAGGGTAGCTATGAATCGGCAAAAAGCTGGTTTGCAAAAGCCATTGAGATAAACAGAGCCAACAACCGCGAGGCAGAAAATGCGGCTATTGTGGCCAATTTGGGGCTAATTTATATGAACCAAGGCCATTACGATGAAGGAATCCGTTGGCTGGAAGAACAATTGGACATTGCCCAACGAACCACCGACAAGCAGGGCCTAACTACACTTTATACCAACCTCGGCATTATCAATCTGGAAAAAGGTTCGCTGGACTCTGCCTTGCTTTGCCTCGAACGCGGTCTCGCCTTGTCGGAAGAACTGGGCAACAAACTAATTATGACCATTTGCATTGGCTCCATCGGCTCGGTATGGGAAAGAAAAGGAGATTACACCAAAGCCATGCAGAATTTTGAGCGCGACCTCCAACTAGTGCGCGAATTGGGCGACAAACAAGGTCTGGCTATTGCTTGTGGCCTAATTGGCGACCTGCTTTCCGTAATGGGCGATTTCGACCCTGCCATTGAATATTTGGAACAAAACCTTGCCCTCAGTCGCGAACTCAATTACAAAAAAGGTATCGCCAAAGCACTTAACACCTTGGGGGACACCTGGTTTTATAAAGGCGATTACCTTCGCAGTATTAAATATTATAACGAAGCCATAGACCATGCCCGTGAAATGGGCAACCGGCTGGTCCTGGGCTATTCACTCATTGAAAAAGGCCTTGTGCACGTTCACGCCGGAGAAGTGTCTGCCGCACGTCAATATGTTGAGGAAGGCCGTGACATCGCCCTTGCCTTGGGCAATGCTGAACTTACCTTTGGCGCCAACATCCTCCGCGCCCAGGTAATTATCAACGAAGGCAATCGGATTGAAGCAATGCGCCAACTCAATCAATTACTGAGCCTTGCACGCACCGAGCGGGAAGAAGCTGCCGTTCATTTCGAACTCCGCCGGGTAGCCGACAACCCCACTCCGCATCATTTGCGGGCTTTGGCCCTTTATAAAGCCATGTACGCCCGCACACCTCAGCACATTTATAAAGTTCGTCTTGAAGAATTGGAAAGAGAACATTAGCTTAAAATAAAACACATTCTCTACAACGATTACAGGGAAAAAACGGAAATTTGCAGCAAATAGATACTGTAGTACTTCAATACCAATTAACATACCGCTTTCAATGGAAGAAGAAAAAAAGCGCCGTCCGCGCCTCTCTAAGTCGGACCTGGATTCCTCGCTGGAAGAGCGAGCAAAATCCGAACCATTTGATGACCCATTTACAGAAAAAGAAGAAAAACCTGTAGAACGACCTGACAAAGGTCGTGAAGGAACTGGTTTCGAGCGCAAGCCCTGGCAAGACCGAAACCAGCAAGGTGGCGGACAGGGCGGCGGCTACGAGCGCAAGCCCTGGCAAGACCGAAACCAGCAAGGTGGCGGACAAGGCGGCGGCGGCTACGAGCGCAAGCCCTGGCAGGACCGAAACCAACAGGGCGGCGGACAAGGTGGCGGCGGCTACGAGCGCAAGCCCTGGCAGGACCGAAACCAGCAAGGCGGCGGACAAGGTGGCGGCGGCTACGAGCGCAAGCCCTGGCAAGACCGAAACCAACAGGGCAGCGGACAAGGCGGAGGTGGCTACGAGCGAAGGCCCTACAATCCTGACCGACGCCGGGATGGCGGCGGCAACTTTGGTAAAAAGCCGTTTAGAAAAAACAACGATTTTTATGTTGAACGCAAACCAAAACCCCCGCTTCCCAGCGGAGAAGGCATGCCGTTGAACAAATACCTGGCTCATTGCGGCCTTTCTTCGCGCCGAAAAGCCGTAGAGTATGTAGAGGCTGGCAAGGTAACCGTCAACGGAGAGGTAAAAAAAGAACCCTACTACCGCATCAAGGCTGGTGATATCGTCATCTGCGACAGCAAATTGATGAAAGTACAGGAGCGTATGTTATATGTACTTTTGAACAAGCCCAAAAATGTAATTACCACGATGGACGATGACCGTGGGCGCACTACTGTAGTGGACATTGTGGACTCCAGCTTTCCTGAAAGAATCTTTCCGGTTGGCCGCCTGGACCGCGATACCACGGGCTTGGTGCTACTCACCAATGATGGCGACCTGGCACAAAAACTCACGCACCCCAGTTTCGCCGTTCAAAAACAATATCGTGTTGGCCTGCGTCGCGGACTTACCCCGGAAGACCTGGCACATATTGAACGGGGCGTAGAACTTGAAGACGGCTTGATGGAAGTAAACTGGATTCGTTTTTCAGAAGACCACCCGGAGCGCGACATTGTTGAACTCGAGATTAGTTCGGGACGCAACCGGGTAGTTCGTCGGATATTTGAGACCTTGGGCTACGAGATATTTAAACTCGACCGCTTTTATTTTGCTGGTTTGACCAAAAAAGACCTTGAACGCGGCAAATTCAGAGAACTTACACAACGGGAGGTCATTATGCTCAAGCATTTCACCGGCCATCCATCAACCGGTAAAAAGAAAAAAGCCGGGGAGGAACCGGATTCATCGGAGGGGTCAACTGGCGGTGATCCTACTGAATAAAAAATAAAAAGGTCGATCGTGGAAACTCGAATCGGCCTTTTTCTTTTATCCCTTTTCCAATATTCCAGCCTACTTTTGTCTGTCTTTCAACAAAATATCCTAGCTATGAAACTGATTTTCAATCTTTTCCCCATCTCCATTTTCTTTTTACTCTGGATTTGCCCGATAAATGCTCAAATGACAGACGGTAGAACGCGTTTAGGATTCAAAGCGGGGGTAAACGGCTCTAATCTTTATGACGATGCCAACGCCTCAGATAAAAAAACGCGACTCGGCATTACGGGCGGTGTTTTTGTACAAGTTCCCCTGGCAAGAGGTCGCATGTCACTCCGCCCGGAGCTGCTCTTTACAACCAAAGGAGGCGCCTATGATTTGGTTAAGGGCAACCGAACCGATCTCAAAACCAGTTACTTTGAATTGCCACTCTCGCTCGAATACCGTTTGCTCGGTTTCCTAAACCTGCACGCTGGCGGATATGCCTCCTTATTGGCTTCTGCGGATGGGAGTATTAAAGGTATTTCCGGGACTTTGGCGAAGGCCAATTTTGAAGACCTGGACTACGGCTGGCTGGCTGGGGCCGGGGTTGATTTTGGTGGGCTGGGTCTGCACTTCAGGCTCACGCGCGGACTTAAGAATATTGATACGTCCACCACAAAGGAGTTGTTTGGCACCTTGAAAAATGCAGCTTGGGCAGTCACCCTTTCCTACGGACTTTAAACACTTGAAAATGAAGGATATACTAGAATTTGATGCCGTTTTGGACTCACTAGAAGGTATAGAAGCACTTTCCGTCAATTTTCCCTACGACGTACAAGAAATTTATGGCGTACGCGGACAAGTGAAAGTAAAAGTGACCTTCGACGGCGTGCCCTACAGAGGAAGTCTTGCCAAAATGGGACATCATTGTCATTTTTTGCTGGTACGTAAAGACATCCGTAAATTGATCGGAAAAAACGCAGGCGACACGGTGCATGTCACAGTACAACTTGATACAGAGGAGCGTGTGGTGGAATTGCCATCCGAACTCACTGTTTTGTTTAACCAAAATCCGGAAGCTCATGCTTATTACAACAAACTTTCCTACACTAACCGAAAGGAGTATGTACAATGGATCAATGAGGCAAAACGACCAGAAACGCGACAAAACCGTATAGCAAAGACCATTGAAATGCTGTTGAACAATAAAAAAAATCCAAGCGACAAATAAAGCAAGACGCTCCCATGAAAATTTTTTGCATCGGAAGAAACTACGTTGACCACGCCAAAGAACTAAATAACCCTGTGCCTTCTGAACCATTGGTGTTCATGAAACCACCTACTGCATTGTTGCTTGCAAATCGGCCGTTTTACCATCCTGATTTTACACAAGACCTTCATTATGAGGGAGAAATTGTGCTTCGTGTTTGCAAAAATGGCCGCTCCGTACAACCCGAATTTGCACACAGGTACATCGATGCCGTGGCTTTTGGCATAGATTTCACCGCCCGGGACTTGCAGGACAAACTCAAATCAAAAGGACATCCATGGGAAATTGCCAAAGGGTTTGACCGTTCGGCGCCCTTGAGCCAGTTCATTCCCTTGGAAAATTTGAAAAACCAGAAAGACATTCATTTCCAACTTAAAAAAAATGGAAATGTGGTACAAGACGGCCATACCCGCGACCTGATTTTCCCTTTTGAAACCCTGATTGTGTACCTTTCCAAATATTTCACGCTTCAAAAAGGCGATTATATTTTCACCGGCACCCCGGCTGGGGTTGGTCCCGTGCAAATTGGCGACGTGCTGGAAGGCTTTATCGAAGGGGAGAAGATGCTAAATTGTGCAATAAAATGAAGCCCCGTTTGGTAGTAGTTGGACTAAAATGATAAAGTAAAACTACTTTTGTGGCTTAATTGGTTGATTGGTTGATTGGTTATTGGTTACTGGTTGATCAGGGATAATAACCAATCAACCAATAACCAATCAACCAGTAACCAATAACCAATCAACCAATAACCATTCACCAATCAACATGAGCGCAATCCGCGAAGTATTAGCCAGAGAGATCCTCGATAGCCGAGGCAACCCTACCATTGAAGCAGAAGTTTGGACCGAAGCGGGCTTCATTGGCCGAGCAGCCGTACCAAGTGGCGCAAGTACAGGTGTACACGAAGCCCTGGAAATGCGCGACGATGAAGACCGCTATCTGGGCAAGGGCGTGCGCCGCGCCGTGAAAAACGTGGAAATCATCCTTCGCCCGGAACTTATCGGACAGGAAGTGAGCGATCAAATCCGCATTGACCGCCTGATGATTGACCGGGATGGTACCCGCACCAAAAGTCAGGTTGGCGCAAACGCCATTCTTGGTGTTAGTCTTGCTGTTGCACGTGCTGCTGCCGAAGAACTTGGTCAGCCGCTTTACCGATACCTCGGTGGTGTGAACGCCCATGTGCTCCCCGTACCGATGATGAACATCCTGAACGGAGGCTCACATGCTGACAACGGGATTGATTTTCAGGAATTTATGATCATGCCCGTGGGCGCTAATACCTTCAGCGAAGGTTTGCGCATGGGCGTGGAGGTATTCCACCACCTGAAAAAAGTGCTCAAGAACAAAGGTTATTCTACCAACGTAGGCGACGAGGGCGGCTTCGCTCCGGGTATCAAGGACAACGAAGAAGCCATCCAAATGGTCATGACTGCCATCGAGGCATCTGGCTACAAACCATTGGACGACATTGTTATCGCGCTCGATCCGGCTGCTTCTGAGTTCTACGACGCTGAAAAGGGCGAATACGTGTTTAAAAAATCCAGCGGCGAACGCTACTCTTCCAAAGACATGGTAGCGTACTGGAAAGACTGGTGCAATCGCTACCCGATCTACTCCATCGAAGACGGCCTGGCGGAAGACGACTGGACGGGCTGGAAACTCATGACCGAAACCCTCGGCCATCGTATCCAACTCGTGGGCGACGATTTGTTTGTGACCAATGTGGAACGCCTTCAGCGCGGCATTGACGAAAAGATCGCCAATTCTATCCTTATTAAAGTCAACCAGATCGGCTCGCTCACCGAAACCATCAACGCGGTGAACCTTGCCACACGCCACGCCTACACTTCGGTGATGAGTCACCGTTCCGGCGAAACAGAAGACACCTTCATCGCCGACCTCGCAGTGGCACTGAACACCGGCCAGATCAAAACCGGTTCGGCTTCGCGCTCCGACCGGGTTGCGAAGTACAACCAACTGCTCCGTATCGAAGAAGAATTGGGCGATGCGGCGACGTATTTGGGCAGAGCGATTTTTGGGGTGTGAGGAGGATTGGTAAATGGGACAAAACCCCCGTTTCGCGTTTTGCGAGGCGGGGGTTTTGTGTTTTTTTGAATAAATATCAAACAAATTGTAATTTTTTATGACGCAAATACACTACCTTTGAAACGATTAATTTGAAAACCTAATAGAACTTAACCATGAATGAACAAGATAAAATCATCGTATTTCAAGAAAGGCAAATCCGCCGGATATGGCATATGGAAGAGTGGTGGTTTGCTGTCGTTGACGTAATTGAGGTGCTTGCTGAAAGCACCAAACCGAGGGACTATTGGTATCGCTTGAAAGAACGTGAAGAAAAATCTAGCGGGGTTCAACTGTCGACAAATTGTCGCCAGTTCAAAATGATCGCCCAGGACGGGAAGATGCGCGAAACTGAGTGTGCCAACACAGAAACTATGTTTCGTATCATACAATCCATACCTTCTCCCAAAGCCGAGCCTTTTAAACTTTGGCTGGCCAAGGTTGGATACGAACGCATTCAGGAAATAGAAAACCCCGAACTCGCGGCAGAACGGGCACGGCAATATTACCGTGAACTTGGTTATGATGAAAAATGGATTGAAACTCGTCTCCAAACCATCGCTATTCGCGGCCAACTTACAGACGAATGGAAGATAAGAGGCGTACAAGAGGGCATGGAATATTCCATTCTAACGGCAGAAATCAGCCGGGCAACCTTTGGACTAGTTCCATCCGAGTACAAAGACTTCAAAGGCTTGAAGCGAGAAAATCTGCGGGATCACATGACTAACCTTGAACTCATCTTTACAATGCTGGGTGAAGAAGGCACTCGACAAAGTGCCATTAAAAAAGATGCGCAAGGCTTTGAAGAAAATAAAGGCGCCGCTATTGAAGGCGGCACTGCTGCTGGCAAAGCACTAGATGCTTACGAAGAAAGCACTGGTGACAAAGTGGTATCTGCCCAAAATTTCAAAGGGCAAATTGCTGAGGCTAAGAAAAAGACCTTGGAAATCGGGAATAAAAAGGAGTGAGAGATTTCAAACAAGGCAGACTCCGCCTCGCGCTCGGATCAGGTAGAGCAAAATATCCCTACTCATTCGCGGAATTTTTCCTACCAAACAACCACAGCCCCCACGCCGCCGAAGCCAAAAACGGCACAGTAGAAGCAGTGATCTTGATATTCCCGGCAAGGATACCGACCAGCAATATGAACAGCACCAAAATGCCCGGCAAAAGCAGCCCTGTTATCACCCAGCGCCTCTGAGGCGACTTTTGAAATAGCAGCACCAACAGGATCAGCAGCCCGACAAAAGGCAGCAAAATGAGGGGGTGGGAAAAGTTACTCTGGTAGCTATCTGCCTGAAAAAGAACCTGATAGGCGACCTCGTAGATAAAGGATGACTGGTTGCTTCCCCATTCGAGGTAGCAGAAAAAAAAGGAGAGGATAGTGAGCGAGAGGGCGATTTTTTTCATGGTGGGATGGTTTGGGTAACTGGCCTCCGAGATTTTTCCAGTGAATTAAGGCAGCTAAAAGCTGAGGGTATAGATATCAAGTTATGGCGCGCTATTGGCAATGGCACTCATTTTAGCAATAATTATTTCCATGCGTTCGTCTGCCCCGTCAAAATACAGCTGACCTGGCAAGGCATTCATAATTCGTTCATCTTTTAGTATTTTCCTTATACTTTCAACAAGGTAAATTTTCACGTCATCACGATCATAAACCGACATATAATATTGGAATCCACCTGTTCATGAAACCCTTTTTCGCTAAGAGATTGCCGTAGGTCTTCCAGCTGGCGGATCGTTGTGATCTCAAAAGTTAGGTCAATGTCTTTGGTGGGCCTAATATCCTCGGCAGATGAATCGTCAATGTACAAGCTAACCATAGCGCCACCTACGAAAACAACCTCTCGATTGAGTTCGCCTAAAGCCTTTGCAACCTTAACAGTTGCCATTCTGTTGATGGTGGTATTCTTTAGCATATTTTCGTTCTCAATAATTCCAATGCTAAATTTTTTTCCCTGGCTCGCCCAACGCGTATTGCATCAATCAGGGCCAGGTATTCATACAATTGAGGGTTCAGCTCGACTGCCAGTACTACCGAGGGGTAAAGGGGCAAAATACTTTGCCCCCTCATGTGGCCTTTGGCGTACGGCCAAACGTAGTTTTCTGTGCTGCTTATGAGTTGTACGAGCGGTTCCGCACTATGCGCCGTTGGGATACCCCGGACGACCACCCCCGGTTGTTGTGGGAACATGAATGGGACGCCATATTGCAATAGATCCATAAAAGGCTGTCGGGCTACTTCTTTGCCTTTGTTTTGCAATAAACGGGCGTAGGCAGACCTTTTCAAAGATGCACTTACTTCGGACTGGCTAATGAAAAGAGACTTGGCCAGGGAAATTTGATTCCATGCACTTCCCTCTTCCAGGATCAGCTTTAACAGGATCACCAGATCTTGAGGCCGGAGTGTTGGAATTGCTTTGTTGTTCATAAATTATCAGAATTCTCGATACGCAAATGTAGGAATTTATGAATTGATATTCAAATGCTTAAAAAAAATTATCGAATATCGCGATAACAGATATTAATTGTTTTTCCGCCACGTAAAATTTTTCAATCAACGAGAGTTGTCTTCCAGACGGGAGCTGTACACATCAAGTACGCTTTGGTTGTAGGCTTGCTCTTCCAAGTACTTGTTGGCGTTTTTTTCGTTGTTGGCGTCCTTGCCATCAACAAGAAAAAGAACCTAATCCCTATTTGTGGGCAGGCTTTGTGCTGATCGAATAATTCCCCACCCCTACCTAAAAAACTCCGCCCTTTGCCAGTTGTAGAGAATATCTGTTGCCAATGGGAAGCAGCGTAACGAAGCCTTCTATTATCTTTGAACCAAATACAGCCAAATTATGAAAAAAACATCCCTTATTATCGCCCTTTGTTGTCTCGCTCAATGGGCATTTTCCCAGCGAGATTTTGGCAAACTGATTGGAGGACTTGAAATGAGTTTTGACGTGAGCCAACTCACCGATGGTTTCAAACCAAGGTTTATTCCAAGTTTTCAGTTGGAAATACCCATCGGTTCGCTTGCTTTTGGTGCAGGAATTGGGCGAAAATATTACCAGGACTACGAATATGGGGTGAGTACAGGTCAAACTGTGCAGCGGGAAGAAAGTGGCGCAATCGTGACGTACTATCTCACGAATATTCGGGAGTTTAAACCTGCCTACTGGACGGTGCCCTTGAAGGCTGAAGTCAGGGTTCATCGCTGTCAATGTGTGTTTTTGAATGCAGGCATGACGATTGATTTTTTTGATTCTGGCACCCAGGATCGCTTGGTGTTTAGTGGCGCGGAGGTCAAGCAACCCTGGCCTTACGAACTACGGCACGATGAACTGATCAAAAAAAGAACCACCACTTTTACTTTCGGTATTGGGTTCAATTTGTTTCGAACCGAAGGCTTTCGGCTTACAGCACGCCCTTCGATTGTTTGGAGTGAAAATCCTGAAATATATGATCTGTACGCCGATGGGCCAAAGTATATCCCAACCTTGCGCATGAATTTTGGGGCACAGATGGCTATAATCCGTTGAACGTTACACCTCTTGGCAACATCGGATCATTTGGTTTAAAAATCAACATTTTATACGCCCTGTTGAATCGCTATTGCGACAAAAAGACCTCTTTCTTTTTCAAGGCCTTTGTGGAAGTTTGTGCAATTTGAAAAATGTTTGCATCCGTGCTGTGCTTGCCCTAATCGGGTAATTCAGAAACATTTTCAAACCAATCTTATGACCCACTCTTCCAACAATTTCGCGCTCCGTATGCTCGGGCTTTGTACCCTTTGTTTATTCCTCGCTTGCCAGCAACAAAGCGAAAGGTCTTTTGCCAAACAATCTCCGGCACCTCCCCCTCAAGACATTGAAGAACATGCAAAATTAGATCGTGCTCCGGCCGCCTCTGCTGCCGCATCGGAGCAGTTTCAGGACGCTGCTGCCAATGGCGATATTTTTTCTTCGGCAGCGGCCGCCCCCAACGCTATTGATTCCATAAAAAAATTTGTCCGTACCGCCCAAATGCGTTTTCGGGTGAAAAACACCACCGAAGCAACCCTGCACATCGAAGATATTGCAATCCGCAATGGCGGTTTTGTGGTCAGCAGCAACCTGAACAGCCAGCTTGAACTCCAGCAAACCACGCCGCTCAACCGGGACTCTGCGATGGAAACAACTCGGTACACCATGCTCACCCAACTGGTGATTCGGGTGCCATACCGCATGTTGGATACTACCCTGCGATCCATTGGCCGGCTTTCTGATTTTCTCGATCTGCGCCATGTAAGTGCTGAAGATGTGGGACTTCAACTACTCGAACAAGAACTCTCAAAGTTGCGTGAAGGCATCTACCGTTCTGATTTAAACCAATCTGAAGAAAATAAAATCAGCCCAAAAGCCGACCGCAACCGCGCCAGCCGGGCTGCAACCGATCAGGCCCGCATCGAATCCTTGAAACTTGAAGATGCAATCCGATACAGTACGGTCAGAGTGGATATTTACCAACTCCCCCAAATCAGGCAAACTATTGTAGCCAATACGAATGTGCCGATACCGCAACAAGCCTTGGCCACCCGTTTGGGAGATGCGCTTAGTGCTGGCGCTGATATTTTGATTTTATTGCTCCTGGGAATAGTTCATTTGTGGAGCGTGATTTTATTGGCCGTAACAGGGTTTTTTATCTGGAAAAAATATCAAAAGAGAAATCGAGCAGTAGTGACTGATGCAGATAAGTCCTAGAAATGACATTTACTGCTGCCCCGACAATCTGCCTGAAACCCTTTTACCTATTTCCTGTTAGTGCTTGCTACATTTGCAGCTAATTATGGAAAAAGTAAAATGTCTCATTATCGGCTCTGGCCCTGCGGGTTATACAGCAGCCATTTATGCCGCTCGCGCTGGCCTCAATCCGATGCTTTATACAGGCCCTGAGCCAGGGGGCCAGCTTATGATCACCAATGACGTGGAAAACTATCCCGGCTACCCGGATGGAAGAAACGGGCCTGAAATGATGGACGATTTCAAAAAACAGGCTTTGCGCTTTGATACGGTGATTCGCAACGAAAAAATAGTTAAAGTAGATTTTACCGGGCCTATCCACAAGGTTTGGAGCGAATCTGGTAACGAAATGCAATCGCCCACAATTATCATTGCTACCGGAGCCAGCGCCAAATGGCTCGGTATTCCCGGCGAACACGAGTTGGAGAACAAAGGTGTTTCGGCCTGCGCCGTTTGTGACGGGTTTTTCTTCCGCAAACAAAAAGTTGCCATCGTTGGCGGTGGCGATACGGCCGCGGAGGAGAGCACCTATTTGGCAAAAATCTGTTCGGAAGTACACCTGCTTGTGCGCCGTGACGAAATGCGCGCTTCCAAAATCATGCAGGAGCGCGTGTTGAACACACCTAATATTATTGTGCACTGGAATACCTCACCGGAAGAGGTGCTCGGTGAAGATGGTGTAACGGGGGTCCGGGTGCGCAATAATAAAACAGGCGAAGTAAGCACGCTGGATATTACCGGTTTCTTTGTCGCCATTGGCCATCAACCGAATACCGATATTTTCAAAGACTGGCTCGACCTTGACGAGACGGGCTACATAAAAGCAGTACCTGGTCGGTCGCACACCAACATTCCAGGGGTGTTTGCCTCCGGCGATGCCCAGGATAAAATCTACCGCCAAGCGGTTACAGCCGCAGGTACCGGATGCATGGCAGCCTTGGATGCGGAAAGGTATTTGGTGGAGACCGGGTTGTAAAGCCTCAAATCTCCTGAATATTAGACCCAATTACCCATTGCCCGGTGCCTATCCGGTGCCAACCATTGCTGCTCGTTTCGAAAATACTTACAATGGCCCCGCCATCTAATCTGCCCACTTTGGCATTGGAGGTGCTTGGTCCTGAACGCACGTTGAGGAAAGAGGAGGTAACTTTCCCTTTTCTCGTTGCAACAGGAGCACCAATAGGCGCAAGCACCTGGATAAAGTCGGCACTGGCAAATTGGCCATTGCCGATTCGCCAGAAACCGCCTACTTTTTCAAATAAGTTGACGAGATCTCCTCGATTCAGTTGAGCTACTTTTGGATTGGAGGTGCTTGGTCCCGTTCGGACATTCAGGAATTTGGAAGTTACTTTACCGCGCAAGACATCAGTTTGCCCGCCCCCCGTGCTTCCACCAGTCCCACCGCCTGTGTTTCCTGTGCCGCTGCCGCCCGTTCCAGTTCCACTATCGTTGCCTCCAACAGCCATTTGCACGGCGCGAAGCGCGTTGAGGCGGCCATAGCCCAGTTTGGGCGAACGGCCGTTGGCATCATAACCACTACCGATCTTGTCAGCTGAAAGGCGAAATATTTCGCGGATTTCATTGAGTGTCAGGTTTGGATTGGCAGAAAGTATTAGCGCACAAACACCCGCAGTAAGAGGAGCCGCGCTTGAAGTGCCCCCAAATCTGCTGGTATAGCTGTGTTCAAGGGAATTGCCATTAGCATTGACGGTAGCCGTGGTTACCCCTACCCCATCATCGCCGTTGGTAGGTGCGCAAAGGAAAGCGTTGGGCCCGTAAAAGGTATAACTCGAGGATTTGTCAAGGCTATTCGAGGCTGTGATGCACAGCAGATCGGGATGCGCAGCAAAATCGCTTACTTGTCTGGGTTGGTTGTTGGACGCTGGATTCGCATTGCCTGCTGCAACAAAAACGGGGAGCCCTTTTCCGTTTCGACCTTGACGCACTACCTGGCTGATATAGTTAGAAATATACGTGGAAAGCGGCACTGGTTTTGGAAATCCCAGGCTGCAGGTGATAATATCCGCTCCATTCAGTAGGGCATGTTCAAACGCTTTTTGAATCGCATCGTCCGTGAGAATGTCAAGTTTGATTGGGATAATACGGGCATTTGGAGCTGCGCCCAATACACCATTCGCATCCCAGGCTCCGGCAGCCACGGCGGCACAAGAAGTTCCGTGGCTGAAAACTCCCCAGGAGCCATTTGATGCCTGAAACCAGGGCGACACATCGGCACTTCGATTGGGTGCGTTAAAGGAATTTCTGATTTTGGTTCCATCTCCCCGCAACGAAGGGTGCTCCGTGTCAAATCCTGTGTCGATCACGGCAATTTTGATGTTTTTCGAACCAACGCTTTGTAATTCCCGCCAGGCAGCGCGCACTTTAGCATCAGCACCCTTTTTGAAATGGAAGGTGCCAAAAACCGCATTGGGGATGTCAATTATAGGAATTTGTTCTCCCAGATTTTCGTGGTGCCATTGACTGTTGATGTATTTGCCCGAGGGTGGCAAGAAGTCGCCCGTCACGGGTTTTGACAAGAATTCCGGTTCGGCAATTTTTACGATCTTATTTTTTTGCAACAACATGGCACATTTCACCGGGTTGGGCGAATCGGGCGTTGTGCTTACCCGGTAAGCTTCTGAGCTTACGATCTGCCGAATGTTCAATTTGAGCGATTCAAGCGTTTCTTGCTGTTTTTCGTAAGCAGTGCCAGGCTTAAACTCAATGTATAGATACCCTGTGGGGATAAATGGGGAGTCGTCTTCTTCGTCAACTATCCAAATATGGGTTCCCACCGAAACTTCTGGTTTTTCTCGAAGCGCATCGAGCTTTTGGTCAATGCCGCGTTTGGCAGTTATGACTTCAAAATCGCGAATTTGTTCGTCAGCGATTGCGTTTTTCCGTTTGGGTGCAGGCTTCATGCCATGCGCATAACGCACGGCCGCCTGGGTTTTGCTTTTGGTAAAACTTATGGTTTCACCGCCAAATTTCAGGGTGGCTTTGTTCGTTTTTTTTGTTGCCATTAATTTAGGAGTGTTTAGAGACTAAGAGGAAAATGAACGAGGTTCATCAATGCTCCTTATCTAACATTATAGTCTTTGTTTACACGGTCAATTTCACGTTTGCTTTCGCGATCTTTAATGGTTTCTCGCTTGTCAAATGATTTTTTTCCTTTGGCGAGACAGATAGTCATTTTGGCAAAACCGCGTTCGCTGAAAAAGATTTTAAAGGGCACAATGGTTGATCCTTTTTCTTTGATGCCTCGCTCCAACTTGCGCATTTCCGGGCGTTTGAGCAGTAGTTTTCGGTTTCGACGGGGAAGGTGATTGGCATCTGTACCGTATTTATATTCAGCCACATAAAGATTGCGCACCCAAAGTTCCCCCTGGTCAAAAATACAATACGCATCGGAAAGATTCGCGTTGCCATCGCGAATACTTTTAACTTCAGTACCCGTAAGCATAATACCGGCATTGAATTCCTGAACAAAATGGAATTCGTATAACGCCTTTTTGTTCAAAATCTCAATTTTCGATTTTTTCTTCTCTTTTGCCATGAATAAAATTGTGTGCAAATGTAAGTGCCGAGGCTGAGTTAATCGATAAAATGTGGTCAATATGAACCCGTGTAGCTTGATGAAATCCCTTCCAAAATAACATTGCTGGCTAGATTTATCTCTTCTTCTGAAATAGTGAGCGGTGGGGCGATGCGCAAACTTCGATCGTTGAACAAAAACCAATCTGTTATCACGCCGTGCTGGATACAATATTGAATTACGCGCTGTATTTTTTGTGAATCGCCCAAATCCACCGCCAACCAAAGCCCGGCACTTCGAATTTCTGAAATAGCTGGGTGAACCAGTAGCTTTTTGAACTGAGCCTCTTTGGCCGGCACCAGTGCTAACAAATCGCCCGCCAACAAGATTTCCAAAGTTGCAAGACCTGCCGATACACATACCGGATGCCCGCCAAAAGTGGTAATATGCCCTAACACCGGATTGTTCGTTAAAGTTTGCATCAATTCCTGACGGGCCACAAATGCCCCAAGTGGCATTCCACCTCCAAAGCCTTTGGCCAGCAACAAAATATCCGGCACTATACTATATTTTTTAAAAGCAAAAAGATGTCCGGTACGACCCATTCCAGCTTGAATCTCATCCAATATCAACAATGCTCCAACCGAATTGCACTGTTGTTGGAGCGTCAATAGCCATGCTGAATCTGGAAGAATCACACCTGCTTCACCTTGTATAGTTTCAACCACAACAGCAGCAGTTTTGGTGTCAATTGTTGTCAAATCCGACATTTCATTGAATCCTATGTGATGAATATCTGGTAACAAGGGTTGAAACGCTTCCGTAAAATCCTTTGGAAACATGAGGCTGGCTGAACCTTGTGTACTGCCATGGTAAGCATTACGGCAAGCAACAAATTTCGAACGGCCCGTGGCCCGTTTGGCGAGTTTCATCGCGCCTTCCGTGGCTTCTGTTCCGGAATTGGTAAAATAAACAGAGTCAAGTCCCGGAAGATTTTCCGCGAGCAATTGGGCGAAACGCACTTGAGGCGAAAGAACAAATTCGCCAAACACCAACGTGTGCCAATAAGCATCAAGTTGTTGGTTTACGGCCTGCTGCACCTGTGGGTGCCGATGCCCTAAAACGCTTGGGCCAATGCCCGCAATCAGGTCTAGCCACCTTTCGCCATTGCGGCCAAACAACCAACACCCTTCTGCGCGTTCAATCTCCAATGCAAGGGGGCTTGGAGAAGTTTGGGCTACATGACGGTAAAAATGTGGTTTCAGAGAATCTCCTTTTTCAGTTTGCATCAGTAATATTTTTAAGAACAATTTATTCCGCTCATATTTGCAGGGTCGCACAAAGTTCGGCCAAGTCGAACAAGCTTCGATGAATAACGTTTAGCAATTAATCCATGACTGCTCGTACACTCATCGCCCATGACATTCCCGCGCTCACTGTTGAACAAACAGGGCGCGAAGCGTTCCATTTGTTCAGCGACTACCATGTGAAACACCTCCCGGTAGTAGATAATGGCAAGCTCGTAGGACTGCTTTCCGAAGAGGAACTCTTCAACCACGAACTTGCAAGCCCCTTGAGCGAACATGATTTTTCTGTATTGCCGCTTTTTTGGGTTGGTGAAAATGAACATGTTTTTGAAATTATCAAAATTATGGGCGATCACCGCCTGACGGTTGTCCCGGTAGTGAACCTGGAAGGCAAATATCTCGGGCTTGTGCAGCAACCCGATGTGCTGCGCTATTTCGCACAAACAAGTTCATTGACTGAAAACGGTGCCGTATTGGTATTGGAAATGCCCCGTCGGGACTATGCGCTCTCTACCATTGCGCGCATTTTTGAAGAAGAAAAAGTGAATATCCTTAGCGTGTTCGTCACTTCTTCCCCCAATCCCGAATTGATGGAATTGACCTTGAAATTAGACCGCCACGACCTTTCCCGGGCTATATCTTCGCTTGAGCGACATGAGTTTGAGATAAAAGAAGCCTTTGGTGAAACAAACCGAACCGAACTTTTGCGCGATCGCTTCGATGCATTAATGCGTTATTTGAATGTTTGAACCATGCAATCGCAATCCCTTTGGCATTTAGAAAATATTGATGTAACTCATCTGCTTTGCCCCGCCAAATTGGGCAGCGAGGAACTAATGTCCCGTCACACCCATTGCAATTTCAAAAAAGGGGAGTCCGTCTATGTGCCCAAAGACTTATCCGACCGGATTTTTTTTATCACGGAAGGCAGGGTCAAGATATCAGCGATGAACGAAGAGGGCAAAGAAATCACCAAAGCCATTTTAGGTCGCGGGGAGGTGTTTGGCGAACTGGCATTGCTTGGTGAGCAAAATCGCCACGATTTTGCGACCGCGCTTGAAGACACCAATACCTGTGTGGTGACCCTCGATGAGCTGCATGGCCTCATGCGAGACCGCTCAGAACTCAACTTGTTCTTTATGAAGATTTTCGGAGGTCGGCAACTGGAAATGGAACGGCGACTGGAATCCCTTGTTTTTCGCGACAGCCGCAGCAGAATAGTAGAGTTTTTGGTCAACATCGCCCGATCGAAAGGCCAGCGGGTCGGGTATGAGTGGGTAGTACGAAAACCTGTGACTCACCAGGAAATAGCCAATCTCACTGCAACCAGCCGCCAAACCGTAACGACTACGCTCAACGACTTGCGCTATAAAAAACTCCTCACTTTCAATCGTTCGAGATTATTGGTTCGGGATTTGGAAAAACTTGCTGAGGAGATAAAATAGCGCATACGATTTTGTTCTATGTGCTGGGCCTTCCAGTAAAACGGGTCACTTTTTCACCACCCTCCCCTGGATATTGATAGCTTGCGACCCAACAAAACCTCGCGCCGTCAGCACATAAACACCGCTCGACAACCCTTCCAGACCCATCGTGCTGTCGCCAGCCCCACAGCCCTGCGAGCGCAACACCCGCCCCGACTCGTCCGACAGTTCCAGCACACCGCCCGGGAATGGCTGGGAAAACACCACCCTCACCCAATCCACCGCCGGGTTCGGGTACATCAGCAAGGCCGGCCCTTCGGCCTCGCCCGTGCCCACCATCAGATCCACCACCACTTCTTTGACCACCTCGCAGCCGTTTTTGTCCGTCACCGTCACGGTGTAGTTGCCTGCCACCAGGCCCGCGATGGCCTGCTGCGTGCTGCCCGTGCTCCAGTCGAAGCCATAAGGTGCCATGCCGCCGGAGATGCCCGTCACCACCGCCGCGCCGTTGGGCATGGACAGGTCTGTTTGGTCCTGCGCCAACACCGTGGCCGAAAGCGAATCGGGCTGCTCCATCGGCGGAAAAGCAAAGGCCGCCGTGCAGCCGTAAGCGTCAGTCACCGTCACGGCGTAAGAACCCGGCCCAAGCGGCTGGGCGATAGAATCCGTGCCCGGCCAGCCCTGCCAGAGCCATTGAAAGGGAGCGGCTCCCGTGGCAGGTAATGCCAAAAGCCAGCCGTCAGCAGCGCCGTTGCAGGAGATGGTTTGGCCGTCCACCATCAGCGTGAGCATGCCCACCACGGCGATCGAGGCCGAGCTTGAATCCTGACAGCCATTGGCATCGGTGACCGTGAGCGCGTACAAACCGGGCTTTTGCTGGACCAAATGGGCAGTATCTGCCGCAATGGGCTGCCATTGGTAATGGTAGGGCGCGGCACCACTCAGGATTGAGGCCGAGAGCGAGCCGCCCGCCTGCAAGCCGCACTGTACATCCGTAGCGGCAAGGCTCAAAATGGGCGAAGGAGCGGAAGCCACGGTCACGGTGTCGAGTATCTGCCGTCCGCTGCCGTCGGTGATGGTGAGCAGGTAGTTGCCGGGGGGCAATCCGTTGAGTTCGGGGCCGTTGCCAGCAGCGGGGAGCCAGTTGTAAGTGTATGGTTCACACCCGAATACGGGGCTTATGCTGATGCTGCCGTTGGAATCCCCCACACACGCGGGCGCGACCTGTGGTGCGGCAGCGAGGGCAAAGGCCGGGGCCTCGTAGGCACCGATGTCCACGGTTCCTTCAAGGATGCGGGGGTTGCCGGCGATGTCCGTTAGTATCCCCGCTGCGGCGGCATTAGAGCCTGCATTGATGAGGGGGGAGCAGGGGAGCAGGGAGTAGTCACCCGCGGCGGTGTCGCGGAAGAGGGGGTCGAGGTTGAAGAGGTTGTTGGGGCCGCAGGTGACGTTGGGGTAATCCGTACAATAGGACGAGTCGTCAAAAAGGTTGTGGGAGAAGTAGAAAGTATCTTTTGCCATTTGGAATGGCAATATAG
>JBJXGO010000193.1:0-5206 GCA_046160345.1 Saprospiraceae bacterium | reverse complement strand
CCAAATGGCATTCCCTGTAGCGCCATTAAATACATGGAACCCCACCGGCGTACTGCTGAGGCTGTCAAGCAGGACAAGCGCGGGAATATCCAATACCCCGTCCATATTCAGATCCAGGTCCTCCAGTACAAAATCTCGTTTAATGGGCATGAACGTTGTGGCAGGCAATGCAGATTCCCAAATGAGGTTTAACGTGTAATTATCGGAGCGCTCTACAGCAGGTAATGGCCTGTTTTCGAAGCCGTCCACCCCTCCGCCAACCAACATGTGAGATGGTGCAACGATGATCACACGTCCGGTGATTTGGTGGCTCATTATCCCGGCCGCCATACCGTCAGCGTTTGTAAAAATGGCGTTCAAACGAAACCCTGCATCCAGATACGGTTGGATTGACCAAAGAATTTCACCGGTTGAAGTATCTATGATCCTGATGACCTCCATGTCGCGAAGATAGGGACCGCTGTTGCTGCCACAGAGCACGATCTGCTTTTGGCCCGTGCCACAGAAATCTATAAAAGCAACCTTGTCAAAATCTCCTTCCAAGCCCAAGGAAACCAAATAAAGGGTCTCATGGGTTGCCCCACTGATAACTCTAAATGTTTCTGGACAGCAGACACTGTCGTCCCGTACAATAAAGTCATTTTTCCCGTCGCCATCAAAATCACTGCTTCCCTCAGGCAAAAAGGAGCGGTTTTCAGGCCATCGAAAATTGGGCGGAAGCACACTACTTACCAAAAAATCCTCCAACATGCAGGCTTCTCTATCCTCAAACGGAGGGTCTGCGGTAAATCCTGGCGTGAATCCTTCGCCGTATATATTACAGCTGACCATCCCTCCGGAGGGATCACCGAAATTTACAATAATTTCCTCCTGTGGATCGCCATCAAGATTTTTGACATAAGCCCACAAAATCAAGGCTTCCAGTTCTCCATTGAGGCATTCAGTATTCCCTTGAAACATGCCGATAAGAACGGCGATAATGCCCATTTTGCCGGATTTTGGCACCAGGACAAATTCTGTTTCCGCGTCACCAACGATGTCGTGAAAGCCCAATATCCGGTAATTATCCAGGTCAAAATCAGGGTCGTCGATGTCGTTAGGTGTTATCACGGCAAACTCTGGAGAACCCAATTTCCGTACCACCAAATTTTGCCCGATACGTAGCGCGTAACAAGTGGTGAAATTGACCCCATCCGGGCTGTATTTCATGTCAGCAGGCTGGAAACCCTCGAAATCACCTAATTCCGGTATTCTTTCAGGAATTTGAAATTCGATCACAAGGTCAGGTTGCGCCATTAGTACCGTTGTGCTAAAGCTCACAAACGACCAGAATATTAGGAAAAAGCAGGTTTTTTTCATGTTTGATAGTTGTTTTGTAAGATGTGGATTGGAATGGTGTTCAGAAAATCTTTTACCTGAACGCCACATTAAACTCCCCTTCCGTGATCGTTTTTTTCACGGTTTCTGTGTCACTATCATAACAGTCAAATTGGAAAGTGCCTTTTGCATGCGAGCCATCAATTTCTTCGATGGTGAGGGTTCCGATGCCGTCGCCCCAATGAGTAGAATAGGACTTATCATTGGCATCTATGTAGTAGGCATTGTAATCGCCCCCATCAAGCGTGTAGGTTCCCGGGGTTGCCGTAGCAGGTACGTTGATATAGCAGGATTCATTTCCGCTTTGATCTTTGATGCCATAAAAAGTGTTTTCACTGCTAAAATCAACGGCATAAGCAAGCAAACCGGTGGCTTCAAACGATGCTCCATCAACCTTAAAGCGAAAAAAAGTGGAGTTTTTGTCGTTGTCTTTTTTGCAGGCCGAGAAAGTTAGGAGGAGGCCAAAAGCCGCAAGGGCAAGGAATGTGTTTTTCATTGTTGTCTGTTTTTAAAAAATGATAAGTGAGCGGGCGGTGGTATTGGTACACCGCCCGAGAATGAATACTTTGAATGGTTTTGTGCAAAAAGTGATGCTAAGGCTTGGCTGATTTCACCATTGAAATCGGTCGAAATGGCCTCCCTGCAACCTGGACGAAATAAATCCCGGATGGAAGGGCTTGGATCGAAAGTTCAAATTGATTGGCGCCGATTTGGAGGTCCTGGACTTGGCGCAACACAGCCTTGCCCTTCGTGTCGAACAATTCAATTGTTACCGTCTCAGTATTTTGGGAGGGAATAGAAATTGTGGCATGATCCACTGCTGGATTTGGGTAAATGTGCCAGTCGGGTTGGATCGGTAATTCTGATACAATATCATTCCGATCAGTTCCCGGCTCGTTGAATGGTGTGGGCGCGCCCAGGGTCCACCATCCATTGATATCGGTGAGTACAATTTGCTCCACATAGTTTTGGGTAGTACTGTTGCTGCTTCGCCCCATGTCCGTCCAGATTACGCCATTGTCCACGCTGCGCCAGATATGGAGGTCGGCTTCTGTCAGGCCGTTCAGATTGGCATCAAAATAGTTAAAACGGAGTGTGGCGTTTTGGCCTGCAGGATTGTTTGTAGTGCTTACCCGCCAATATTTCAAAATACCATCGCCGGTAGGCAGGGTCTGTGCATTGTGACGGCGATCCACGGTAGTGTTGCCAAAATTTCCTGTAGCGGTCATGCGGATACCCATGCCCCCAAAATGAAAATTGGCAGGATTGCTGATGCTACGGGTTTTGATCACACTTGAGAGCGGTTGTGCGCCAAAGGTTCGGGAGTTTTCGGTCTCGCCTGATAGATTGCCGGCGGTAAAGCCTGTTCCGAGCACAAACGTTTTGCCGTTTAAATCGAGGTTGTTACTGGTGAAAATCAGGTTTCCCGTAACATTTACGGAGCTTGATACAATACGGACGTTGTTCAGGCTTTTTGCAATTTGCAAATCTTGGAAGGTGGTCACATTCCCTTCAATCACTGAATTAGCAGCGGAGGCGTTACCGGTAAATTTAACCGTACTGTTGCCTCGATCGAAGGTGCTGAGGTTGCTTTTCCAGCGACCATTGTCGATCACTATTTTTATGGTACCAAGGCATGTCATCCGCACGTCATCGAGGATAAGCCCGCCTTGCGCTATTGCCTGCTGGCTAATGAGCCAAAGTGCTATATTGAAAATCGTTATCTTTTTCATTGTTTTTAATGTTGAAAGTTAAGAAATTGGAAATTACTTTTTGGCAGATTCCAGGGCATCCAATCGCCTGGTCAAATCAGATACCAGGACTTTTAATGCCTTGTTTTCGGCATCCAGTTCCTGCACGGCTTTTACCAGCGGCACGGTGAATTCAGCGTATCGAAGGCCATAGAAATCCTGTTCGTTTTTAGGCTTGTCCACTCCGCTAAAATCGAAACCAACGGATTTGGCGGCCTCCTCTACTTCCTGGGCCAGAAAACCAGTGCTGCGCGGTTCGGCAACCGTGGATTCTACTCGCTCTTGCTTAAGCGTTTGTCGGATCTTGTTGCGATCCAGGATATAGGTTAAAGGGCGCAGACGGGTGATAAAATCAAGCCCTGGAACATCTGTGCGCAGATCGGTTTTGAAGCGGCCATCTGAGATGTTTGACCAGTTCTGATAACCACCGATACTGGTCACGCTGGTATTTCCGATGCGGACCTGATCGCTGGCTGTGATTTCGGTACCGTAACCGAGCGCAGTGCTGAAGCTGTAGCCCGCGGCGTTGGCGTTAGAATAGGCGCCGATAAAAGTATTTCCGTGGCTGTGTTCATGGTCGTATCCTGCCTGGTACCCCAGGGCGGTGTTGTTGTGAGATGCACTGCTGTGCCAAAGTGTATTGACCCCTATGGCCGTATTTTGCCCCCCAGAATCATTCAAGTGAGACGCGGCGACTCCAATGGCTGTATTATCCGAGCCTGTTGTGTTACTGTACAAAGCAGAATGCCCATATGCGCAATTTCTTTCCCCAGTATCGTTATAGTAAAGTGCTAATACTCCCGTGGCGGTATTATCCCAGCCTGTTGTGTTCGAAAAGAGCGCATTTACTCCAATGCCAATATTTTCCCATCCGGTGGTGTTAGAGCGTAGCGCATAATTTCCAAGACCTGTGTTGCGAGAACCGCTTAAATTTTGATGGAGCGCAAAACCACCCACAGCAACATTTTCAAACCCTCCTGTTGTGAATTTCAATGCTCCATACCCAATACCTGTGTGGTAAATTCCCGTAATATTGGACAAGCCTGCATCATCTCCAATAAAAACGTTTGCGGTGCCATCCAGCAACTCAAGCCGTGCTTTTCCATTCGCGTTTTCCTGTAATACCATCCGCTCGTTTCCTTTAAGGTCGAAACGGATGATGTCTTCGTCTGTTGATTCTTCTACCTGAATTTTAGTGTCACCATCGGCATCCACCAGGATCTTTTCGGAGCTCAGGTTTGCCCAGGCAGTAGCGCTTCTGAATTGAAAAACATTGAGGTCTGTGTTGTAAATCAGCAAACCAGTGGCAGGAACCGCAATAGCATCGCGCTGAATGGTGGTCATTCTGGGGGCCAACATGCCTTTGTTCGTGCTTTTTACTTCAAAAATTGAACTGGAATGCGCCGTACTGCCATCTGTATTGATAGAAACGGATTGCGCAAAAAGCGAAGAGAATGTGCAGAAAAAGAAAAGGGAAAAAATTGACTGTCTCATAGTGGTAAATTCGTTTTGTGAAAAATTCTACCACAAAGGTCAAGTCAGGCTGTGTCTCGCCGCTTCCCTGAAATCATAGGTTCTGAAAAAATACCGGAAATCATATAGAATGCGGAATACGGAATACCAAGCGCACTCCAAATTCCGCATTCCGCATTCCGCATTCGCTAAGCCGTATTCAAAGAAATGCTCACCACCGTCCCCTCACCGGGCACAGAATCCCACTCGATCGTGCCTTTCAGGAATTTTACCCTGGACTCGATGCTCGAAAGTCCCAGACCTTTTTTTGTAAGTGCTTGTTGAACATCAAATCCTTTGCCATTGTCTTCGGCGATGATGGTCAGGATGCCATCGCGGCGAATGAGTTGGAGCAGCAGGTGGTCGGCCTGGGCGTGTTTAACTACGTTATTGGTCAATTCCTGAATAATGCGGAAGACGGTTATGGATTGAGATGCGTCAAGGGGTGCATCCATTCCGATCATTTCCAATTGACAATGAATACCTTGTCTGTCAAGGTCTTGTGCAAGGTCTTCGAGCGCGCCCGGCAAGCCGGAAAGCGCCAGTGCCCGGGGCATCATGTTATG
>JBJXGO010000192.1:0-5280 GCA_046160345.1 Saprospiraceae bacterium | reverse complement strand
TTTTTCTCGGATCACCCGACAAATAGTCTCGGATTTTATCTAATTGTAGCGCAAACAGCATATAGAACCCGGCAATCATGAGTTCAATGGTATTGCCATAGGTAGCATCTGTACCCTCTTCGATGATTATAAAACAGAAAAAAGGCAATGCTGTAATCAGCCATTTGGCCTCGGATTTAAGATTGGTAAGTTGGGCTCGCTGTATGAACAAGACTGCTGCAATGGCCCAAATGACAAAGGCAACCCAACGCTCATCAAAATGAAAAATGGCCGCCGGTAAAAAAGGCAACCACATCAGCGGCAAATAAGTGGGGGATAGGTCATAACCAAAGTCCCTAATAATGTCATAGGCATACTGGCCACTCAAAATCCGTGCGTTCATGACTTGTATGGTGGGCACGATGTCTGAAAGTTGCACTGTTATCGGGATAACACTTATTTCGCGATAAAAGTGAAAAGCGCACAATGAAACACCAATAACGGTCACGGTTTTCAAAAGCCAGGGCTCCCATTGAGGTTCTTGCTGCCTGTCGGATACCCTTACTTGCTTAAAGGCACTCAACATGGCTAAAATCCCCAGCGCAATAGTTATAAAGAGCATCACTAAGGAGTTCTCCCGCTGTCCCATATAGCGCATTCGCTGAGAAGTGAGGAGCAGTATTTCGCAAAAAAGTAAAATGATAAATAAATTGCGATAAAGCCGGTATTGCATCTGGAAAGTTGTTTATGGTTGATTTCGTTTACGGTACGCTGATTGAAGGCGGAAGTGAGCTTTCCTGCACAATGTAGGGCGGTCGGCCTTTTGCCTGTATGAACAAACGCCCCAAATATTCTCCAATAATGCCAAGGGTAAGCAATTGTAAGCCGCCCAAAATCAGCACGGAAAGCAGTACGGAAGTCCAGCCCTGAACGGTTTCTTTGAGTATAAAATGCGCATAAACGGCATATGATGCATAAATAAATGCCAATCCGGAAATAAGCACACCCAGAAAGGTGGCAATGCGGAGTGGCCGAATAGAAAACGCGGTGATGCCATTCATGGCTAGACGCAACATTTTTCTAAAAGTATATTTGGATTGCCCGGAAAACCGTTTGTCGGGTGTGTATGGAATGATGAACTGCCGAAAACCGACCCAGGGGATAAAGCCCCTTATAAACAGATCGGTCTCATTCGATTGTCGGATCAGATCCACCACTTTTCGGTCCAGGAGCCTGAAATCGGCCGCACCCGGCTCGATATGAACGTCTGAAAACCGGTTCATAAGCGCATAAAACCACTTTGAACTCAGGCGTTTGAACCAACCCGATTTTTCGTCGTCTTGCCGGCTCGTAAACACGATCTCATACCCTTCCGCCCATTTTTCCAAAAAAACAGGAATATATGCTGGCGGGTGCTGCAGGTCGGCATCCATGCAGATGACCGCTTGTCCGCGGGCGTGGTCGTACCCGCAGCGCAAGGCACTCATGTGACCAAAATTGCGCGAAAAACTTAGATAATGCACCCAATCCTGGTGTTCCTGATGCAACTGACGCAACAGATTCAGCGTTTTGTCGCTGCTGCCATCGTTCACAAAAATGAGTTCAAAGGAATATTGGTCATGAAAAGTTAAGAGGGCCTCGGTAATTCTTTGGACGGATACCGGGAGGTTTTCTTCCTCGTTGAAGGCTGGAATAATAATCGAAACCAGTGATTTGTCTTTCATTTTGTGCAACAACAGTAACGTTTCTATTTCTTTTCCGCAATCTTCACCAACTCGTTCAATTTCCAAAGCGCATCCATCGGTGTCATCGTGTTTAAGTCCAGAGCGAGCAGGGTTTCCTTTATTTTCAAGGTATAATCGTCCACATCGAAAATATGCAGTTGAAGCGGTGCAGTAATATTTTTTACTTTTTTGCGCATTTCAGCTTGTGCGCTCGGCTTTTCTAAGGGTTGAACCGCGTCCCCCGGGGAACCGTCCGCCGTGGACCGTGAACCGTCAACTGACTTCTCCTCCAGGGTTTTAAGTATCTCGTTTGCACGCTGGACGATCGCCTGAGGCATACCTGCCATGCGGGCCACATGGATGCCAAAGGAGTGGTTAGAGCCTCCAGGTACCAGTTTTCGAAGGAATACGACCTTTTGCCCAAGCTCCTTGGTGCTCACATGGAAGTTGTGGATGCGTTCGTGGCTTTCGGCCAATTCATTGAGTTCGTGGTAGTGCGTGGCAAAGAGTGTTTTCGGATGCGCGCGTTCGTTGTCGTGCAGGTATTCGGCGAGGCTCCAGGCAATGCTGATGCCATCGTAGGTGCTGGTGCCGCGACCAATTTCATCCAGTAAAATAAGCGATCGGTCGCTGATATTGTTCATGATCAGGGCCGTTTCATTCATTTCGACCATAAATGTGCTCTCGCCGCCACTGATGTTGTCGGAAGCCCCCACGCGGGTAAACACCTTGTCCACCAGCCCTATGCGTGCACTTTTGGCGGGTACGAAACTTCCCATTTGCGCCATCAGGGTGATTAGGGCGGTTTGGCGCAACAAGGCTGATTTTCCAGCCATGTTTGGCCCAGTAATGAGGATGATTTGGACTGATTCGCTGTCCAAAAACACATCGTTGGGTACATATTGCTCGCCAATGGGCAGCTGTGTTTCAATGACAGGGTGGCGACCATCCCGTATGTCAAGCAGGGTTGAATCGTCGAGTTCCGGTCGGACGTATTGATTGTTTTGCGCCAGTTTGGAAAAAGATAACAGACAATCCAGTCGTGCCACCAATTGTGCATTGTGCTGTATGGGCTGGATGTAGTTTCCGACCTCCTCCACAAGTGCGCTGAAAAGTTTTTCTTCCAACTCAAGGATCTTCTCTTCCGCGCCTAATATCTTGGCTTCCAGTATTTTAAGTTCTTCTGTGATAAAACGCTCCCCATTGGCGATCGTCTGTTTGCGGGTCCATTCCGGAGGCACCTGATCCTTCCATTTGGAAGTAACTTCGATGTAATAACCAAACACATTGTTGAAGGCCACTTTTAAGCTTGTAATTCCGGTGCGCTCTATTTCACGCTGCTGAATTTCGAGCAAAATTTCACGGCTGTTGCGAACCACATGACGAAGTTCGTCCAGACTTTCATCTGCTCCATCTGCAATTGCGCCGCCCTTTCGTATATCTGCAGGCGGGTCAGGAGCAATGTCCCGTTCAATCCGCGTGCGCAGGGTGAAACATGGATTGAGCGCTTCTGCCAGGCGGGCAAAAACGGCTGTTGACTCATGGGCACTCATGGACTGTTCCTGAAGTAGTTTTTTTACCTGCTCGATAGATAACAGTGCCCGGCGCAACTGCATGACCTCTCGTGGGTTGATCTTGCCAACCGATGTTTTGCCCATCAGTCGTTCTAAATCTCCAATATGACGAATCTGGGGTTCAAGTTCTTCTGCAAAGGCTTGGTTTTCAACAAAATAACCCACTGCATCGTGTCGCTCATGAATTTGACTTATCTTGGTCAAAGGGAGTAAAACCCATTTTCTCAGCAATCGGGCGCCCATCGGAGAAACGGTTTTATCCAGAACCTGCAGCAAGGAAACTCCATTTTCATGGTTACTGTTAATGAGTTCCAGGTTGCGGATGGTAAAACGGTCGAGCCAAACATACTGTTCTGTTTGAAGCCGGCTTAGTGCGGTGATATGGGAGAGTTTGGTGTTTTCCATCGCTACGAGGTAGTGCAGCGCGGCACCTGCTGCCGTTTGGGCAAGATCGAGTTCTTCTACCCCAAACCCTTTGAGGCTGGCGGTCTGAAAATGGCTGAGCAGTTTTTCGCGGGCAAAATCGCGGGTAAAAATCCAGTCTTCGAGTGTGTTGGTGTAAAATTTGTCACCATAAATGGCCGTGAATTCCTTTACCCGGCTTTTAGGCAAAATGATCTCAGCCGGCTTGAAACTTTGCAAAAGTTTGTCCACCGTCCCGGAATCACCCTCGGTGACAAAAAATTCGCCTGTTGAAATATCTAGAAAAGCGAGACCGTGTTGCTCTTTTGGGCCGTAAGTCAGGGTAGCCAGAAAATTATTTGCATTGTGGTCGAGCAAGGCGTCGTCAGTTGTGACCCCCGGGGTTACTACCTGCGTAACGTCCCGCCGCACCACTCTTCCCGGCACCGGCTTTTCCATTTGTTCGCAGATAGCCACGCGGTAACCCGCTCGAACAAGGCGTGGGAGATAAAGATCCAGCGAATGGTAGGGGAATCCAGCCAGTTCGATATCGGAGCCGCCATTGTTTCGACTGGTGAGCGTAATTCCGAGGGCCCTACTGGCCTTTACAGCATCTTCGCCAAAGGTTTCGTAAAAATCACCTACGCGGAAAAGAAGCACCGCATCTGGGTACTTAGTTTTTACCTGAACATACTGTTGCATGAGCGGCGTAGTTGGTGCGCCGCTGGTGTTGGATGATCCGTCTTTTTTTGTTCGCGCCATGGGCTAAATCGTCATTGGGTCATTGGGTCATTTTTTGTCGCTAAGGAAAAACACAAGTGAATTCAGTTTGCGGGACTTCACATCTCCAGGGCATCGGCCTTTGATGTCGCTAAAAATAAAAATATCGCCTGACTTTCCTTTATTGATGAGTGCAAGTGCTTCTTGGCTAAAAGAGACTCCAGTGTTTATTACAGTATGTGTAAACATCTCCGCGTTTGTGTTTTTGCTACCGATTTGGGTGATTTTGTACTCAAGCATATCACATTTTGCATCAAAATCTAAGGAGGGAAACATGAGCCTAACCTCCGTTTGAGATTTAAAAAGACCTGTTTCGATGGTATCCGAAAGGGTATATTTTGCTCCCAAGGCAGGCAATGGGTCAGGTAGGCGTTTTGCCCTACAATGCAAAACTCTCTTGAAACTATGAAACTTGCCGTACTGAAGGGATGAACATGTCAGTATCACCTCGCCGGGTGAGTTGACATTCACATTGTAAATACCCCTTCCAATTTTCGTGACCGTCCCTTTTTCAATGAATAAATTTAGTGAATCTCTAGGAATTTCAATGCATGAAATTTGGACAGGATTGTCTACACCTACGTATAACACCTGCATCTTTAAGAGTGTGATAGAGAGCTCTGGTACGCGGTCAGGGTTTTGGGCAGCAATGCTGCCGGATATAATGGAAGAGCAGAGAAGGGAAAGTAAGAATCGTTTTTTCATGCGCTCGGCTTGCTTGAGTTTTGACATGGGGCAAATGTAATAAGACCAAATCCTTTCTCTTGATTTCGTTTTCCACAAGTTATTTTCGCCTTATGAAACACTTGATACTTCCACTG
>JBJXGO010000191.1:0-8010 GCA_046160345.1 Saprospiraceae bacterium | reverse complement strand
TTTTATTATGTGAAAAAACACGACCCGGATGGGGCCGTGTTTTTCCTCAACTTTGCGCTGGAGAATTTCCCGCAGGATAAAAATACTATGCAGGATTTGATTCAGATCTATAGTTCTACAGGTAATCAGGCGAAACTACGGGAAATGCAGCAGCGCATAGCAATGTAATTGAAACCGTTTCAGAGATGGAGCCGTTCTTTACGCTCCAAAAGCACTTCTTTGGTTTCTACCCGGTCTGGATCGGGCACACAACAGTCCACGGGGCAAACAGCTGCGCATTGCGGCTCTTCATGGAATCCGGTACATTCTGTGCACTTATCTGGTACGATAAAGTAAAAATCGTCCGAGATCGGGCTGATTTTTCTAGTCGCATCCACTTTCACACCGCCTTCTAATTCATATTCGCCCGTAACAGTATTGCCATCGGCAATTGCCCATTCCACACCACCTTCATAGATCGCGGTGTTGGGACATTCCGGCTCACATGCACCACAATTGATGCAATCATCGGTTATCAATATTGCCATTTAAAATTTCTCCTTTTGTGCATTTATCCAGGGTAACAACTTCATTCCCTGAAAGTTGGCGCAAAGGTAAAACACCTTGGTCATTTAGTCATTGGTCATTTAGTCATTGTTCCTAATGACCAATGACTAAATGACCCAAAACATCTATTGTACTGCCCGAACAAAAGCATCGATCTTGTTCTGATCAAGCTGGCTTTTCAGGGCTGTTGCCTCATCACGGTTGTCAAATTTGCCAACACAAACCGAATAGAAATTCGAATTTGGAAAGCGTACGACTTCTGTATTTTTGTGGCCAAGCTCTTGTAAACGAGCCATTTGGTTGCCCGCGCGAACTTCTGCCAGGAAGGATCCAGCCACTACGTAAAATGCACCATTGCTTGCATTGGAAACTTTTACCTTTCCTCCTCCCGTTGGGTTGACAGGTGGTTTTACGTTAACGTTGGATTTGCTTGGGGCGGGGGCTGGGTCTGCGTGAGTACTGGTATTGCTGATATTCCCATCCACATATACCATGCTCGACCCGGTAAGCCCTGTAAGCATACGAACTTCGGTACGGCGGTTTCTTGCATGTTCTTGTTCGGTACAATCTACCCCGTCCGTACAAATGTTGCGCGGTTCGCTTTCACCGAATCCTACCGGCACGAGCCTGTTGCGGCCGATGCCTTGAGTCACCAAATATTCCACCACACCATTGGCCCGGCGCTGGCTGAGGGATTGGTTGTATTCCTCGGTTCCACGGCAATCCGTATGGCTGCGTAGTTCTACATTGATGGTAGGTTGCTGTTTCATCAGGGAGACTACCAGATCAAGGTCCTTACGGGCATCTGGCCGTAAAGTAGCATCATTGTAATTGTAGTAAATATTGGGCAATTCAATAACTGAACCAGGCATAAGTGGCGCTACCGAAATGTTTTGGTACATGGGCTTGTTTATGTCTGGCCAACCGTGGGTATTTACCTCTGTGCTTCCGATTACGCGTCCGCGCTGAATGATATCTACGGTGTATTTGCTTTTCGGGTTAATGTAATGATCCAAGGTTCCGTTGACATCGGTAACGAGGGTGTCAGTTTTACCAGTTTTAGGATCGGTTAATGCCAATATCGCGCCTGCCAGCGGTGCATTGGTGTTGTAATTGAAAACAGAAGGGATCCATTGGATTTTTCCCTGGCCTGCCATGCTTGATTTTTCAAGTTGGGCAGCTAGTTCATTCCCAGGTTTGGAAATTGGGAGCCGGAATTGCTTTGTTTGAAAACCTTTTTTGGTGATGATCACCACATAGTTGCCTGGCTTTACATCTGTGCCAAACCGACCTTTGCTATCGGTTTCACCATTGATGCCCTTATCCGGAGGCATGGAAGTGATCACTTCTTTGCCGTTTATGGTTTGTACCGTGATGAGGTTGCCTTGTTCGTCCCGACCGATCACGTTGTTGCCGTCATAATTCAGCACTTGGATCATAGCGTCTTTGATCGGTGTGCCTGTGGCCTTTTCGGTCACTACAACCTTGAGGTCAAGGTTACGGTCTGGCACACGCTTATTCTGAAGCAGGTAATCGTCGAGGTTGCCATTTTCGGTATGAAAACTGAAAATCTCGTCGCCGCCTGCACCTCCTGAACCATTACTGGAATAATAACCGTTGATCTTATTGAGATCAACAATTAATCCAATGTCGTCGCCACCAGTATTGAATGGTTCACCCAAATTAATCGGTTTAGTCCATTGAGTACCTTCGGGAATGGCATAAAAAAGGTCGAAGCCGCCTATGCGGTCCGCCTGTCCATCCGAAGCAAAATAAAGGGTATTGTCCGCATGGATAAACGGAAATGCGTCATTACCGGCTGTATTAACACCAGGCCCGAGGTTTACGGGTTCACTCCAGGACTCTCCAACTTTATAGGACACAAAAATATCCATTCCGCCGAGGCTTCCTGGCCGGTTAGAGGCAAAGAACAATTTGTCTCCGTCTATGCTAATTGCTGGATGGCAATCGTCGAATTCATTGGCATTGAAGGGCAAGGGAGTAGGTTCGCTCCAAACGCCGCCCGTTTTTTTCGACACATAAAGCCGCATTTTTTGGGCTTTGTCTTTTGCAATTTTTTCTTTGCCGTCGATGACCGAATTGCGTGAAAAATAAACGGTTTCGGCCGTACGGTCAAAACATACCGGCCCTTCGTGATAAAGCGAGGAAAGCTCTTTGGAAAAAGGTTCCGGTACGCCTAGTTCGCCTTCTGTTTTTCTGCGCGACTGAAGGATAGACATCGCCGGAAGTTTCAGGGTTTCATCAGTCAGCTTTTTCAGACCTGCCGTATTGGTCGAAATAAAAACAATGCCATCCTCATAAAAGGTAGGGCTAAATTCAAGCCCCGTGGTATTAATGGCTGCCTCGTTTTTCATTTGAACGGTAACAGGAACCAGGGGTTCCGGCATGGTTTGCGCTGAAAGCGCAAAGCTTAAGCCCGCACAAAGAAGAAGCAGTGAAATATGCTTATAGGATTTCATGATACTAAATTGATTATGTCTTTGTTACATGAAGAACCTAGGGTTCGACATTTTTCTCTTGCCGTTTTTGAGCTGCTTGAGGTCGTATTGCAACAGCACTTCAAAAGACCCTGCGTTGTAATCTTTAAGGTTACTGAGCGTGAAATCGTATGCGGCGCCCACGCCGAATTGCGGTGCAACCTGCCAGTAGGCCAAAAGATCCATGGAGTCGCCTGCGCCATCACCTCCAAGGCGGTAGGAAAGCCCTGCGGTGAATTTTTTGCGGATGTCAAGATTGACGTTAATGTCTGCGTCGAAAGGCGTGTTTTTTACATATTTCAGGAGGATAGCCGGCATGAGGTTAATGTCCTCACTGAGTGGAATAATTGCTCCTGCCATGCCATAAAAGTGTTGCGACTCTTTTGCTAAAGTTGTTGCATTCGCGTTTGCAATACCAATGGCATTGGAATACAAATGCGGAACTGATACCCCGAAATAATACCGCTCCATGATAGTTCCATACACACCAGCACCTACGTTGCCGTAAAAATCACTGACGCGCTGGTTTTCGAGAGATTGGTCGCCTGTTTGCAAAGGAGTGGCATCTGAAAAGTCAATGCCAAGTGAGCGCAAGGATCCAGACAAGCCAATACGAAGCGATACTTCATCCTGCGCAACCATGTCGTAAGAATAGGCCAACGACGCTCTAAAATCACGCTGTAATCCGATTTTCGTATGCGCGATATTGGCTCCAACGCCTACACGGTTGGAAAGGAAAGGCCCATTGAAACTGGCCAGCATAGATTGGGGGGCGCCATCAAATCCGGCCCATTGGCTGCGGTATATTGCCATAATGCTGGGGATACCGCGTGCGCCAGCATAAGCAGGGTTAATGTACAATTTGTTGTACATGAACTGGGTAAATTGGCTTTCCTGTTGTGCGCTTAGTGATGCGCAGGCAGCCATCAACAGTGCGATCGAGAATAACAGTTTTTTCATTGTTAAGTATGGATTGAAGGGCGAAAGGGTGAATGGTTGAAAAAGTTATTGTGGGCACTTAAGCCTTGCAATATGTGTCAGCTCGATCCCCACAATAACCTTTTCAATCAAAAACCGCTCCGTCTATTGTTAACTATCTGAAAATCTCCACAAATCCCTTCATTGGTGGGATGTTCGGCCCGGGTTTGAAGATATAAAAGTATACTCCGTCCGGAAGGTCTTTGCCAGGCTCTCCGTCCAGTGTGCCGCGCCAGGCAGTAGCTGGATCATTGCTGTAAGGAGATGCCTCAAATACTTTGTCGCCCCATTGGCTGTAAACAATCAATGCATTTTCACCAAAAAGCCCAGTATCAACGCAAGGAATAGCAAACCAATCATTCGCGTCGTCTCCATTCGGTGTAATGATGTTCGGGATAAAAATGCACTTCGTGTCATTTACCGTTATCGTCACTACTGCTTGTTCTGCCAGATCACAGGTTTTGGAGCATACTTCATAATAAAACGACACTATTCCTGGATCTTCTCCCGCAGTATAGTCAAATGTTCCGTCCGTATTGTTCATCACTAGCCCGTCCAGAGCGCTCGTTATGCAGATTTCAAAATCAAATACCGGAAAGAGAATATCGTTATCCAAAACGCTTGGAAAAGTAATGGTTTCCCCAGGATTTATGGTATAGATATCATTCATTGCCATGGGCGGTACGGTTAAATACACGGTGACTGTATCCGGCCCTACAAGGCAACCATTGACATTGGCCGTCACTATATATAATCCGTCGTTTTGACTGTTCAAACCGTTAATGGTCACAATATTCGTAGAAGATGTAATGGGTCCGAACCAGGTATAAACGGCTCCCGGAATATTCATCGCGGCAATTGTAAGCGTGTCGCCCAAACAACCTGTACTGTTCACAACCGGACGGAGGTCTGGCAATCCGGTAATTTCAACAAAAACAGCACATTGCGAGAGGTTTCCTGAAGAATCTACAGCCCGAAATACGAGGTTGTTAAATCCAATTGGAAACACTGAATTTGATGGAAGGCCCTGCAAAAGTGTCACAGTTGGGATCACACAATTGTCCGTAGCATTCGGCAGGTTGAAACTCAATTTTACTCCAGTACAATCCGTCGTAGTGTCAGTGCTGGTGATAAAATCGCTCGGGTCGGAAACAATGCCCCCACCTACGTTTACAACAATTGGGCTGACGGGACAATCTATCACAGGGGCAACATTTTCAGTTACAACGATATTGAAACTGGCAGTAATAGAAGGATTGCCCAGGGTATCGTGGGCCGTATAGGTTACTGTCGTCGTGCCGAATGGGAAAATGCTTCCTGATGCATGCGTCGAATCAATCACAACCGGTGGACAAATACCCACTGGAATAGGCGACACCCATGTCACATGCGTATCACAACCAGTTACCATAATTGCCTGCGGAATATTAATAAAAGCCGGGACTTGTCCCATAACAGTGATTGTAATATCACAATCTTTTGTATTGCCGCTTGCATCTGATACGGTTACAGGAAATTGGGTAGTGCCTATCAGGAATGTGTCATTAGGCATATAGGTAGACGTGTAAACCAATTCAGCTTCCGGCGTACAATTGTCCATCCCCGTTGGGAAAGGAAAATCAACCGAAGTGCCGCAAGGATTTCCGTTGGGCACCACTATTGGCTGCGTATTGCAATCAATAAAAATGGGCGGAACAATATCCTTTACCGAAATATTAAAAAAGCAGGTGGTAACGTTTCCAGAACCGTCTGTGGCCGTGTAAACCACAGTGGTATCTCCAGTCGGAAAAATACCCGGGCTTAGGTTTGAAGTAAGGGTTACCGAACCTAAACCACAGTTGTCTGCAACAGTTGGTGGAGTCCAGCTCAAAAATATGGTGCAGGAATCTGGATTCAGCACTTTTACTATGGGTAGAGACGGACAGTTGGTCAATACTGGATCCGTGCTGTCTGCTACAGTCACCGTAAAGCTGCAAATGGCTGTATTTCCTTGATTGTCCGTTGCTGTATAGGTTACGGTGTGGGGCGAGTTTAGCACGTCAAAGAAAGTTCCAGAAGCCTGTGAGGGCATGGGGCTTACACTTTGTGTGCAGTTGTCTGAAACTGCGGGAGCCTGCCAACTAGGGTTGGCGCCACAATTACCTGATGCCGACACAACATTAATATTGAGCGGACAGCCATTGGGGAAAATGGGCGATATTGTGTCTGCAATTGTAATATCAAAAGAACACTGCGCCAGATTTCCATCGTTGTCCAAAACTGCACAGGTTACCGTGGTTATCCCTGAGAACAAGGTACCCGAGGTATCGCTGCAAAGGACCGTCATATCGTTGTCGCAATTATCGGTCGGCACCGGTTCCACAAAATGTACAATTTCCGAACAACCGCTGCTTGGAAATATTATCGTATCTGAAGGACAATTAATGCTAGGCGGCGTAACGTCCTTTACCACAACTTCAAAGGAACAAGTGGTTACATTCCCAAACATATCGGTCGCAGTATAATTGACCAGTGTAGTTCCTATTGTAAATAAACCGCCTGAATTATAATCATTGATGACCGTATCCAAAGGAAGGGAACATGCTGCCTGGAAGGCTGGTGTTGTCCAAAATGCATTTGCCTGGCATAAAGTGTCGGCATCCACTTCAATAGGGCTAACCGGACAACTAACTATATGGGGTGGAGCGCTGGGTATGACCGTTACCTTGTATGAGCAGGTAGCGCTATTCCCGGAATTGTCTGTTGCAGTATAGGTCAGGATCGTTGGTACATTAGCCAGAAATATTCCCCCGCCAGGTGTGAAAACTACGGCTAAACTATCCACTGTGCCGCAGGCATCGGTAGCATTCGGTGGTACAGGCGTAAAATCGCCCACACATTGCAAGGGAAGAGAATTTATAGTGGTGTCTCCAGGACAAGAGAGCACCGGAGGCACATTATCCAGCGAAAAAATGAACCCGCCATTTATTGTCTGTACGGGTACAGCCTGAAATCCTCCATTCAAAGCATCGTAAGGCCCGTTAAAACTTAGGTTGGTAGTAGCCAACGAATTGACATCCAAGACGTTGAAAGTAATAACAAGAATGGCGGAATCATTCGGAACATCTGGCCAGGCCGGATGCCCTCCAAAAAATGCCAGGGTTCCGTTAGGCGCATTGATAAACAGCGGTGACGGCCCTGAGGTGATGTACTTGATCTGGACTGGAATTTGAATATCCAGCACCAGGGGATCCCAATTCAGGCCAAATTGAAGGCCTACAATATCTGTGAAGTTTTCTACGCTAAGGTTAACTGTAATTTGTTGTGGTGCACCCTGACAACCCAGATCCAGGGTGTCTAATTGTAAAATTAACGGGGTCCCAGCATCTACAACTACCTGAAAAACACAGGTAGCAGTATTTCCATTGGCATCTTCTGCTGTGTAAACAACGGTGGTTGTACCTGCATTGTAGTCTCCATTAGCATTGCCATTGCCGCTGTTGGTGGTTGCTCCGGATTGCATATAAGAAAGTGTGACAGCGCCTCCGCAATTGTCCGTCAAAGGATTTGGTTCAAGGCCGTTCACTGTAGCAAAAAGTTGGCCCTGGGGTGCATCAACCGGGGCAGGAGAAGGGCAACCAATGGTTGGTGGCACATTGTCGGCTATACTTACCTGTGCGTCAAAAGTCATCATTGGGATTTCGGCAAAGGTGCCGCCATCAAATGCCACACGCACGGTGGGTGCATCACCAAATGCAATCGTCGAGGAAGTGTTGTTCAACAGGTTATAATTCAGGCTGAAAAGAACATCTCCGTTGTTTACCGAAAGTCCGTTTAGGTCGCCGCTCGTCCAGGCAAAGGTGATAAATCCTGTGCCGACACTATCGACCCCAAAATTGCTTATATCTATACCAAGGGGAAGGTTTAAGTTTGAGATAGAAGTGAAATTGTACAAACTTGCATCCCAATTAATTGTGAACTGAACACCCGCAACCGTTGTAAAATTCAA
>JBJXGO010000190.1:0-11094 GCA_046160345.1 Saprospiraceae bacterium | reverse complement strand
GGCAATACGGTCTTCCTTGAAGGCGAGACCACCGTAACCTATACCGTGACAGATTGGGTAGGCAATACTGCCACCTGTTCCTTTACAGTAACAGTCAATTGCCTGACGATTTCTGGCCGTATCATTTGGGAGCACGACGGCGTGTCGGGTGTGAAAAACGCTACGGTGAACGCCGCAAATGTCTTGCCTACGCCCCCATTCATGGGTAGTGATCTTTCAGATACAAATGGAGATTACGGTATTTCAGTACCGGTTGGAGGCACCTACAAACTCACGCCAGTAAAGAACACTGGTGGAAACGCTGGCCGGATGAACGGTGTGGATGCTGCCGATGCGACGAGGATCACCAACCACGTGAACTTCTCGAACCCTATCACTAACCCATACAAAAAAGTATGTGCTGACGTGAACAGGAGCGGGATCATCAACACACAGGACGCTACGCTCATCACGCAATGTATCGCGGGCAATCCTACTGCGCAAGCAGTGTTCAACGTGTTCTGGCGCTTTACACCAACCGATTACCCGATGCCAGGCACTCCACATCAAAATGTGCCAGCCTTCCCTGCATTTAAAGATGTTCCGATTGCTTTACTTGACGTTTTGGGCATAAATTTCTACGGGATGAAAATCGGGGACGTGGATGCTGCATGGGCGAATCCACAAAATACGCCCAATTTGGCACCGCTTGTGTGGATGCTAAAAGACCAAACGCTGGTAGCGGGTACCGAGCTTGACCTGAGTTTCGAAGCTTCGAATTTCAACGATCTGGCGGCTTATCAAATGGCCTTGGACTTTGACCCAACTCAGTTGCAGTTTGTTGGTTTCCAACCGCTTAGTGCGATTCCAATGAATTTGCTCGATAATTTTGGAGCATATAATGCGGACCTTGGCGAACTGCGCAACGTATGGTCAGTGGGTGCGGGCACAACTTTGACAGATGGTACTGCGGTATTCCGCGCCAAGTTCAAAGTGTTGAAAAGTGGCCAAAAACTCAGTGATGTGTTGAAGTTGGATGATTCAGAAATTCCTTGCAAAGCATACTCGGAGGCACTCGTGCCAACAGATATGAAGCTGGTCTTTACAGAATCGGTCGGCACAGATGTGCCACATGATTTGGGTAACCAGCAACTGCAACTGATGCAAAACCGCCCGAACCCATTCTCGGGCGCAACGACCATCGGTTTCATTTTGCCTGAGTCTTGCGAGGCGCACATCCGTATCCTTGATATCAGCGGGCGCGAACTTGCTTCATACGATCGCAAATACACAGCGGGCTACCACGAGTTGGATTTCCGCATGGAAAATGCCTGGACGTATGGAATGTTGTTCTGCGAACTAGTGACACCTCAAGGCAAACGGACGATCAAGATGATGACTGCGAAGTAATCTTTTTTGACTACATACTATGATTGATAGCCGCTCACCTTGATTTCAGGGTGGGCGGCTTTTTATAGGTGCGAATAACATGGACGCTACCTACATTTGTCTTTTCAAATATAATCTTTTTATGCAAAAAATCATCCTGACTGCCGGTTTTGTTCTAATTACTGTATCTGCTTTTGCCCAAATTGAAACCTCCAGAACCTTTGATTTAGATGACCATGCCACTCTTTTGGCTACACTTTTTGACGCAGATACTTTTTCAGCCAAGGGTGAGGCGCTCTGGGAACCCCTGACATTTGCTGATGAACTATCTGCAAATCTTTCCGACGATGGCTGGATGCACACGCGCCTCGACACCCTGTTGTTTTATACAAGTTATGACATCGAACGGGCGGTTGCTGTATTTGAAACGATCCATTATGAAGATAATGAGATAAGCGATTGCCAGACTTGCGGAGCACAAATCAGCATCGCAATTTTCGACAGGCAGGTGAACGGCAAATGGAATATTGAACGGTTTGCGAAACACCTTGTCTCTTTGGGGGGAGCAGGACAAGGGGGAGAAATTGGCCTCGCCCAACTCGGCGAGAATCAAACCTGCCTGAGTCTTGAAATGTATTGGATGGGACAAGGAGTGTATTCCGAAAACCTCTCATTTGTCAATCTGGATGACTTTGAAAAGGTTTTTAACCTGGTTATCCACGAAGACAATACCGGGGTATTTGCCCAGGACCCGGATAGGACCTATTCATTTGATCGGGCAATACAATTGTTAACTACAGTAGAAACAGTAACTGGTTGGTGGGAATTTGACCTGGTAACCCAGGGAACGCAACCAGACCACGATGTGAACAGAGCAGTCCCTGCTAATATGGTTGAACGCTATGCATTTAATTGGGAAACAGGCACTTATATGAAAGTGTGCCCCTGAATTTGGATACCTTCAGCTGCGTCCCTTTTGATGACCATCGTTTTGGTTGTTGCCGTATTTCGGGCCATTGTTGCCCCCGTAATTCTTCTCTTTTTCCTTTTCTTTCTCGCGAATTTCGACGTAGCCAAAGCCAAGTTGTGGATATTCCCCGAAGCCGGCGAAATAGCAAAATTCCAATATGGGTTGCGACATGGCGACTTCAAAGTCATAGACAAAGCCACGCAACTGAAGGATGCCATCAGAATTTGGCTTTAAGTGGATAAGCCTTGATTTTGACTGCCCAAACATCCTGAAGTGCATGGCAAATGATGGGTCAATCAATTTTAAGCCAGCAAGTGATTTATATTGTGTAGCCGCTTTAAACCGGCGAACGGCATGGGTGAAAAAACTTACGTCATAGTCGGGATTATCGGGCATCAGGTAAGGGTTGGGCACAGGCTTTTCCTCGTCCACGTTGGTTATTGAAATAGGAGAGCTTGCTTTAAACTGCATGTTCTCTTTAAAATTCGGGTGAGGCATTACCTGCCAATGTTTCACCTCAAAACGCGCTGGTTGCCCATCCAAAAGGCCCAAAGTGAGCGGGACCTGCCGAAAAAGCTGAATGACCTGTTGCTCGAAAGACGGGTCTAAATAGGTTGAAAAAGTAAGTTTTACCTGATTGCCCTGGAGTTTGAACTCCTGGCGTACCTGGTCCATTTCGTATGGATAAATAGCTAATGGACTGAAGGTGAACAACTTAAATGTACGGGAGGCAAAGTCGTAACCACGCTTTTGAGCCCAAGCGACCATCTCCGGGCTGGCCTTGGAAAGGACACTGAAAACCCAATTGGAGATTTCTGATTGGTAATTAATTGGGATAATTGTACCCTTTAGGCAAGTAAGGGTGAATTGGATGCGCATACTTCACGGTTGATTAAAAGAAGATTAAATTTCCCCCGTTATGTTTTGTAAAAGTCGTTTTCAGGGCGAAAATTACAAAACACTTCGGTTTAATAAAGAAATATTTCAAAAAGGGGTTCTTTCCTAAGTAATTGGCAGATTAGATCGAGCCGCCACATCCTACACACCGACCCATTATCGTAATTCTATGGTAACCAAAACTGGCTGATGGTCTGAAAATTGAAAACCCTGGTCCAGCCCTCGTACCGAACGGATGCGCACATTGGGAGAGACCAGAAAGAAATCGATCAGTGTGACAAAGGTTTTTCCTTTCTGGTATGGATCGCGGGCTTTTCGGTTGCTGGGCACGGTAGGATCATAAGCGAACACCCAATCTTCCGGGAAAAAATCCGGTGGCACATTCCCCTGTAAAAAACCCTGCGTATTGCCAGGCATAAAGGAATCAAATCGAAAATGTGGCGGGCATTGGTTCCAGTCACCTCCCAGTACCACATAATCGCCATTCTCATATGCTTCAATCGCCAGATCCCGAAGATAGGGCATTTGTATGGCCTTGATCTTGTCGCCGGGATCGTAAGCTGAATTATGCAAGTTGATGATAACCAATTCTTTGCCATTTTGCAATGAATATCGATGCAGGGCTGCACAACGGTCAAGTTGAAACAAGCGGTCAGGCATCGGATAGTGTCCGGGAAGTTGGTAGCGGATGGCTTTCTGGGGATGGTATCGGCTAAAAGTTGCTAATCCGGAAAGCACCTCACCGTAAACATTCCAAGGTTCTAACAAAGGAATTGGTACCCGATTGCATTGATAGTTGACAGCGAAATCTGCTGAAAACCCTTGCAACACTCTTTGGTAGGCATCATATTGCCTGATACGATAACTACGATCTGATTCTATATCTGCTTCCTGAAGGAGGAAAAAATCTACCGAATCCTTGGTTTGTTCAAAGAATTGGAGGGCGCCATTGAGGTTCTTTTCAACCAGATGTTTTGGGCTTTGAGTCATGCTATTGCCGGAATACCACATGCCTTCGTCGTCGTAAAAAAAATCGGATTCCGCGCCAAGTCCTCCAAACCCTACGTTCCAAATGGCTAGTGTGAACAGGCTGTCTGTCAATTGATTATTCGCAGAAATTTGATCAAAGGACAGCGGAGTAGGGTCTTCGCCGGGTTGCCAATCAGTTGCCCAACCATAAGTCAAAAGCCCAATGAAATAGCACCCGAAAAGAAGCAATGTCCCACCAATGGTATGCCGAATAAATCGTCTTCTGTTCATGGCTACATTTTTATCATCCATAGGCCCAGAAGAACAAGGATAAAATAAGGCGCCAGAGCGGCTGCACCTGCATAGTCCTTCGCCAAACGTTGGCCAAAAAACAGACTCAAGATCGAGATGCCGGCCAAGGCAGGGCTGAAAATGGCCGCACTGCTGTGCCCCATTAGCAAGGTTTGCACAAATGCCCAAAAGGACACTATGCCCGTGAGCATTTCAAGAAGCGTAATGCCTGGCAACAACAAGTGCACAATTCCTGCCAAAGGGCTGTTTTTGAAATGGTTTCCAAGAAAATCAAGATTGCTTTTGTAGTCGAGCACTTTGTCAAGCCCGGATTGAAGAAACAGGATTGCAAAAAAAGCAGTGATGAAAAGCGTGGGCAAATTGGTAAAGATCAGGTCCATGACGCAAAAGTCTCCAATGAAAAGAGACCTAAAGGTAGGTCTTTTGGGATATGAAAAAGAAACCCATTCTTCTGCACAAAGCAGTAGAATGGGTCAATATCTTGATTTCACACCGTTCAGGCACTCAATTTCCCGTACTAGCCTCCATCTTTTTTTCTACTTTACCTGTCAAGGCCAGAGGAACTGATTGAACAGAGTCAAAATTGGTAATCACAGATACTATGCGGTAAAAGTCACCTTCTTTTAGAGCATCGTAGGTCAATTTAATTATGCCTGTTTTGCCTGGAGCAATTGGATCCTGGTCCCACTCTGTGGTGGTGCAGTGACAAGTGCTTTTTACCTGAAGGATTATTAAGTTTTCGCTGCTGATATTCTTGACCCTGAACAATTTTGTGACAGGTTGGCCAAACGGAACAGTTCCTGTGTTGGTTTGCCGATCAAGCCATTCCACCTTGCCTGAATTTAACGAATTGTCAACGGTTTTTAACGTTTGGGCAGAAATTTTTGCGCTCAGAAAAAGCGCGCAAATAAGCAGCGGTAAACTGAAAAGTAGTTTCATAATAATATTGATTTTCAATGATTTGGGTTAAAATGAAGGTGCCTGAATATACTATTTTCAAAAACCAGGCCGAAAATTACAATCTGTCTACTTCTGATCAAAAATTTTAACGCTTTTACCAGTCCAAGCTTAGTGCAAGGATCAGTCGATTTACCTTTTAGCATCAAGGTAAAACTGCCCAGGCAAAAACCACCGGCGCCAGGTAACGGAGGTCCACCAGCCGATAGCAGCCCCTAAAAATGCACCAAAAAGCACATCGCCGGGGTAATGCACACCGACATACACCTGCGAAAATGCAATTAATCCTGCCCATAAAAGTGCTGTGCTGCGCAGCCAAGGCGCCAGCCCGCCAAAAATCGAAATTAGATATACTGCTGCGGCAAAATGATTGGCGGCATGGCTCGATGTGAAACTATAGCCTCCACCACAAGGCACGCGCAATTGAATTTTTTCAAACATCACCGGGTCATTGCAGGGGCGCAGGCGTTGAACATTTTTTTTAACAAGGGTACTGCTGCTGAAATCGGCAAGCCCAACAGCCAGCACGAGTCCGGCGAGGATAATTAAGCCGCGCACCCTGAAGTTGAGGATGGCAAATGCTGCAACAAAGGCGTAGACAGGCACCCAAAACAATTTTTCCCGACACCAGGGAAGCAGCGCGTCAAAAAACGGGTTGCCAAGACTGCTGTTGATGAACTGGAAAATTGCAGCGTCCCAATGTTGCAGCATTTCAAACATGAGGGTCAATATTTTTGTGCAATGAAAATCAGCCGTTTAGAATTTTTTTCATCAAAGGATGAGAGATCGTAACTGCCGTAGGTTTGGTCCAAACGCATGCCGGCCGATGCAAGGAGCGATTGAAAATCAGCTAAACCAAAGAGCCGAACTTGTTCCTGGAAGTGGAACAAACGTCCACCGGTTTGAAATTCCACAGATTTGAAAACATATCCATTGCGCACCCACCTTTTGATCTGAAAAGTTATATTGTCAACAGTTTTCTCCTCCGAACGCAGAAGGTTTTGGCGGACAAAATTTGCATTCAGAAAATCAAGCAAAAAAAGCCCTCCAGGCCGGAGGTTCGTCGCCACGTTTTTCAGCGCAAGTAAATGGTCGGCGTCTTTTTTGAAATATCCAAAACTGGTAAACATATTCATAACAGCATCAAAATAATTGACCCTGAATGGTTTACGCATGTCATGCTGATAGAATGCCAGTCGTTCATGTTCGAATTGCCGGGCGAATTGAATGCTTGCCGGAGAGATGTCCAATCCTGTTACGTCAAAACCTTTTTCTGAAAGATATCGGGAGTGTCGACCTTTGCCACAGGCGAGATCAAGTACACGACTACCAGCAGACAAATTGAGCGCAATCAATAAGTTGTCTAGTACAGATTTGGCTTCATTGTCATCGCGGCTTTTGTAAAGTTGATGATAATATGGCGAATCAAACCACTCTGCGAACCATTCTTTTTTCATTAAATTCCGTTTTGCGGCAGCGAAGGTAATGTGTAGATTTGATGTTCATTTTAAGAAAATGGCCTGAACTCCACATCATACATCATACATCATACATCATAATGCACATTCTCCTGATTTCCGCTACCCCATTTGAAATTGCACCCAGCATCAGCTGGCTTGAATCTCAATTTCAGCAAAAAGCCGAAGGGGTATTTGAAAAAGGAAACCTGGTAGTGCAGATTTTGGTTACGGGTGTAGGCATGACGGCAACGGCATATCATCTGGGACGTTTTTTTGCACAGTCCCGACCGGACTGGGCTCTAAATGCAGGTATTTCCGGGGCATTTGATCCCAATCTCAATTTGGGTGATGTGGTGCAAGTGGTCAGCGAGCGTTTTGGCGACCTTGGTGTGGAGGAGGCAGATGGAAAATTCACAGAAATGGCCGAAATGGGCTTCGCGCCCCAATCGGTGTTTTCCAACCCTCAGGCGCCAATTCCGAATCTTCGAACCTGCCAGGGCTTGACTGTCAATAAAGTACACGGCACGGCGACCTCGATTCAAAAGATTCGGGCAAAATACCCGGAGGCACAGGTGGAAAGCATGGAAGGGGCCGCTTTTTTTTATGCCTGTCTTGCATCGGGTACCTCGTTTGCAGAGATTCGCAGCATTTCCAATCGTGTAGAACCACGCAATCGGGATGCCTGGGATTTGCCTCTGGCGATTCAAAATTTGAACGAGGTCTTAGTAAAGATGTTGAGCGCATTGAGCAACGAGGCGGGATCTTAGAAACAAGAAGAATTGGTCAACTCAGGCCTAAATGCCGAGGCTGAATTATTCACTAATGATCTTCACGCTTTCCTGCTTGCTTCTGCCGGCCACCAAATCAATTACCTGTTCGCGCACACCGTCATTGATGAGCACCATGGCAGTATTGGGTTCTGCTTTTCCAAAGTCGTCGGCAAAAACAGTCAGGTAATGCTCTTTTCCAGGAGGGAGTTCGATCTCAAATTCCTGTGGTTTTAGCAGCAGGTAAATTCGGTCGATCACTTTTTTGTCGTTGAGATAAACTGAAATGATATCACCGTCTTGCACCTGACTGTCCCAAAGTTTGATCTTGATCTTGCGGCCTTTCACTTTTACTTCTTCGCCTACCTCTACTTTGCGCCCGCCGATACTTTCCGGGGCGGGTTTGGAGACTACGGCCCTGGTTGGGGGTGTAGTAGTTTTTTGGGGCTTAGGTTTTGCTGCAGCAACAGGCTTTTTCTTTTCGCAGGGAAGAAGCGCTGAACCGCTCAGGTCAATGTCGAATCCCGGCCCGCGGGTAGTCACGTTGCTGACGAGGATGATGTATTTTTCACCTTTCAAGACGTTGAGCGGGGCAAGCCAGGCATTATCGCCGGTATCGTTGCAACCGGCATCTTCGCTTGAGTCTGATTCGCCGTTCCGGAGGCCGGTTTTGCCCAGGCAATTGCTGTGAGAAGCCCAATCGGAAGGGTCGCCGGCTGCATTGCACCGCACAATTTTCATGTTTTTACAACTACCGTCCAGCGAGCGATAAACCACAAAATCAATGTCATCGCCTTCCTTGTGCGGGGTGATCGTGAAGGAGAGCGTACCGCTTTCTTCAATTTCGAATTTGAGCCAGCTGGAGTTTTCTTCAGCCTGCCCTTTGTTTTCACTGCTCATAAAACAAGCAATGAAATCAGCCTCGCTTCGGTTGCTGCCTTCCCCGCCTGCGGCATTGACGCTCAACTTTTTTTTGTCGCAAACATCCATGGCAGTCACGCAATCAGCATGAGATTGGGAGAACAACGGGCTTGATACAACCAGGAAAAAGGAAATAGAGAGGGTAAAGCGGAACATGGTTATTGGTTATTGGTTGATTGGGTGACTGGTTATTGGTTGATTGGTTGACTGGTTATTGGTTATTGGTTATTTACTTGGGCATCAGGCTAGTTGATTCGTACAACTTGTTCTCACCGCGTTGATACACCACAAAATTGAAGCCTGGATGAATGGCAAAGCCTCCGTGCCGACCTCTTTTGTCCACGGCGATAAAACCGACTTGAGCCTCTTCACATTGTTTGGCATATTTTCGTGCGATTCGTTTAACGGCAATTTCTGCTGCTTTTTGTGGGTGGGCTCCGCGGCGCATTTCTTCCACAACCAGAAAACTGCCCAGGGTGCGCAGCACCATCTCGCCCAGTCCGGTGCTGGCCGCCCCGCCCACTTCATTGTCCACAAACATCCCTGCGCCGAGAATCGGACTGTCGCCTACACGGCCGTGCATTTTGAAGGCGGCGCCGCTGGTGCTGCAAGCGCCCGCGATGCGGGCTTGCATATCAATGGCCACCATTCCAATTGTATCATGTCGTTCAACGTTGATAATTGGTTTGTATTTTGATTCTACTTTCCAATTTTCCCAGGCTTTTTTTGCTACATCGGTAAGCAGCTCTTCTTTTTTAAAACCTTCGTTTAGGGCGAATTGCAGGGCTCCTTCGCCCACAAGCATAACGTGTGGTGTTTTTTCCATTACCCGACGTGCCACGCTGATGGGGTGCATGATGTGCTCTAAAAAAGAGACCGAACCAGCCATCCCGTGTTCGTCCATAATACATGCATCGAGGGTCACATGGCCGTCGCGGTCAGGAAAACCACCGTATCCAACACTGGTATCGAGCGGATTGGCTTCCGGTTCCCGAACTCCCGCTTCTACCGCATCGAGTGCATAACCACCCTTGTAGAGAACCTCCCATGCGATGGCGTTGGCTTTCAAGTTTGGGCCCCAGGTAGCGATGACGACCGGGAAAGCATTTTTATCGGGTTTTTCAAAACTTGGGAGGGCTTTTGACCAAAAATCAGTACTGCCCACTGCGAGACCGCCTAGCAGGGTTTTTTGGAGGAAGGAACGACGTGAGTTCAAAATATGTGTCTTGAATTGATGATATGTGGATTTGGTGATTCGTGGATTTGAAGATGGTTGGTGTATTTTGGCGCAAAATATCACAGCTATTATGAATCGCGTTTGTATTTTAGCCTTAATAACAGTTTATTGCGCTTGTCAGTCTCAAAAACCGCCCGAAAACCCGGATGTCTGGAAAAAAATAAAACTGGATTTCAAGCAATTGGACGCTGGTGGGCTGACGGGGCCACCCAAAGGCAAGGTAGCCCAAAATTATGAGTTTTGTATCCCTGCCAACGAAAAATACTGGCGGCAAGTACACAAAACAGACCCCAGTGCCCGGAAAAACCCGGGAAAGGGCAGGGTAGGCTGTAAAGAAAACCAGTGGCTGGTTATCGGTGCTACAAATCAAAAAAATTACCAGCGGGTGCTGTTTCAACTGGCCTCCTTGCCTTTTGTGGAACGGATCGAGCCAGTTTTCTGGGAATGAACTATGATGTATGAACACTAAAGATCCTATGACCATCAAGGTTCAGCAGTGGGCGGTGATCACGTCCATTTTGCTGTTTATACTAAAAGTTATAGCCTATTTTCTGACCAATTCGGTGGCTGTGCTCACCGATGCCCTTGAAAGTACTGTGAACGTGGTAACAGGCTTCACGGGCTTAAATAGTCTGCGCCTGGCTGCCAAACCCCGCGACGACAACCATCCATATGGCCATGGGAAGATTGAACTTATTTCGGCTTCTTTTGAAGGAATACTAATCCTGGTGGCAGGCTTGATTATTGTATATGAGGCACTTGTCAATCTGTTGCATCCCCATGTCGTAGGCCAGCGGCAAGCACCTTCAGTCCGACACCTGGACCACAGCGGGCATCATCGGCGGCCTGCTGCTGCTGTGCTTTACGGGCATTCTTTGGATTGACGGTGCGGTGGCCATACTCTTTGCCGTGTTCATCATTGTGGAAGGCGGGAAAATCAACCGTAAAACAGTCGCCGGGCTGGATTGCCATATCACGGTGCCCTGGTATTTCGATGTAAATCAAGCCCATGCAGAAGTTAGCATACTTGAAAAACTCATTGCGGAGGAGTTTCAGCAATCTTTGGAAATGTTTGTCCACACCGATGGCTGTGTGCCGCCCGGCTCCTGCGGCGTGTGCCCATTACAAAACTGCGAAGTGCGAAAAGCGTCCTTTGAGCGGCGCTTGGAGTGGACGCTGGAGAATGTGACGTTGAATCAGAAACATGGCGTGGGGTAGTGAGGCGGTGACTTGAAG
>JBJXGO010000189.1:0-68403 GCA_046160345.1 Saprospiraceae bacterium | reverse complement strand
CGGGTGACTGGGAGTCGCCCGGAGAATTTCAGCCGTCTTGGGAACATGAGCCAAGCTCAAACCTTCTTCCCCGGCATCTGCGCATCCACCTTCCGCACATCATTCTGCCTGGCCTTGATGATGTTGATGTAATCACGCGCCTTTTTATTGCCATAAGTATCCCAGGCTTTTTGTGCCCAATCAAGCGCTAGAGGCAAGTTGCCACTAACTTCAGAGGCAACGGCCATATTGTATGCGGCTCGACCCGCGGCTTTTTTGTTGTCGCCTGCACTGGCAATCACTTTTTTCCATATTGCAGTTGCTTTTTCAATATCCCGGTCGGCCAAGTGCCCGGCGGCTTTTTTCATGTCGGTTTTAAAGCCTTTGGCCTTATGGTAATAAGCGCGACTGATATTGACATAAATAGGGGCAATTCGTGCTCCATATTCAATTCCAACATTGTAGGCTACATCTCTGGTCACGTCAAGCTGCGAGGGTAGATTGTTAAGCGAGGCGCGTTCAGTGGTCCCGCTGCCATTTCGCTCGAGGTAATCATCGGTTACGTATTCGTCCAGAATTATTTTGGTTTTTGGATCGTATAAACGCCAGCCTATGCGAACGCTGGTCCGCTGCTGCGATCGGTAAGTTGTAACCGTGTATTTATTGCCGGATTTGTCTTTTTTAGTCTCGGTGTATGGGCGGGCGCTGCGAGAATTGTCAGAGTCAAAAGATTCGATGGTCACCAGGGCGCTTGCATTGTAATCACGGCATATTTTGTCCACTTCAGACCATTCCATGGCGGGCGGCATTCGAGAGCCGGCCTTGGAGCCTGTCATTTCGATACCCGTGCTTTTAACCTGAAAACGCGGGGTGCGTGTAAGGGCGTTGGTAAGTCCATCTACTGCTGTCTGTCGACTCTTCCGGTCTTGCCCAATTTCTTCGCCAGTAAAGAGGCCTTCCAGAAAGTTGGACCAGCCATTGGAGGGTTTGCTCCGATCCACAATAGCAACCGTGTTAATGTGTTCAGGCAAGGTCATTTGCGCAGGTTGCAAAACACGGAGCGTAGTGTTGCGCGTGCAGGCTACAAAACCCAAAACAAGCACTAACACTGCTTTTGGAAAATAATTTCGAATCATAATCAGTTTGATTTGATTGACCATTGACCGTGAACCATTGTTTGTTCTGAAGTCAAGGGTCAATAGTTCTATCCTTTATACTCGCCTTGAATGGAAGATTTCACAACGCGAATAAACGTTTTTTCATCCACCATCAAACGAACGACAGGGCCATCCATTTTGGTAATTTTTCCAATAATACCAGAACTGGTGACAACTTCCATGCCTTCCCGGAGGCTTTCAATAAATTTTTGTTGCTCTTTTTGTTTCTTGATCTGTGGGCGAATGAGGAAAAAGTAAAAAACGATGATAATGAGGAAAGGGAAAACCATTCCGAGCCATTCGCCGCCAGCTGCCGGAGCTTGTAAAAGTGTGGGTAACATTTTTAAATCGTTGATTAGTAAAATTGTGTACACGGCGTTATAGAAACGCAGGGTATATTATAACAAAACGCAGCTTGCCTGATTCCAGACAAGCTGCGCAAAGGTAGTTTTCAACTTTCCGATACGGTAACATCAAGACAAAACTTTTGGAACAACTGTCCAATTACATCTTGAAAACAGCGTCGTCCACTCCTTGATTCACTTTTATTTCGGTAACTGTTACTTTGAACGGGACGGGAAAAACCCCACTGACGGTCATGCTGCGGGGTATTTTAACGCCGTTCGCCTCCTGGTAGTCCGTCATTTCGACTGTTTGGGTGCTTGGATTTCCATCCATGCCTTTTCCGGTGCTGACTTCACGGACTTTCAAGCTGGTTTTGGTGTCGTAAAATTCGGTAATTTTTTTGCCATCGGGCCGTTCCACTTCCACTACATACGCATTGCTGCCATTCACCTCTTCAATGCCTTTTAGCAGGAGCTTATAGCCGCCATATTTGTAACCGGCCTCTTTGCTGAATATTGCTTGTTCTTTTAAGTCGTTTAACGCCTCCCCTTCCAGGCTTTCGGCTTGTCCCATGGCAGATTGAAACCCTTCGTTTCCGTCAAAAAGTTGTTTGTTCATAAGCTGACCATTCATGCTCATTTCAATTGCGATCTTGTTGCCACCCTTTTGATAAGTATTGATGCCAAAGGCCGGGCCGCGGACCTGCATGGTAGCAGTGGATTGTAAATCATTGATCGTGTTTATTTTAGTACGCCCACCAATTGCATTCAAATAATCTTCAACAACCATTTCAGCGGTTAAACCAGGAGGGAGCACAGCATTGGCAGGTTTCACGGGGTTGCCAAAAGCATCGTAAAAGTTGGTTTTTCCATCACTGGAAAACTGTTTCAAGCGCTCTGCTACCTCATCCCTGTTGCCGACCACCAAAATATGGGCACGGTCAGGATTGATATATTTTTTTGCCATTGCCTGTACCTCCTCTATGCTTACATTTTGCAACACTTCCAGATACTTTTCATAGTAATCTGCCGATAATTTGTAACGGGCTGTGTTGAGGGCAAATGTGGCCACTGTTCCCGGCTCTTCAAGGCTTCTGGAAAAATTGCCGGCCATAACGTTTTTAACCACTTGAATTTCATCTTTGGCGACTTTTTCTGTGCTCAAGCGGCGCATTTCCTTCAGCGCTTCTATGATACTGCTATCGGTTACAGCATTGCGCACACTGGCAGAAGCATTGAACGAACCGACTAATCTGTCAGGATTCAATGAACTGCCTGAACCGTAGGTCCATCCATGTCCTTCCCGCAGGTTGTTGTTCAGGCGACTGTTAAAATATCCGCCCAATACTGTATTGGCAACGCGCGAACGAATCACATCCGGCGTACCTGGCTGCAAATCAATGGGATAGGTGATATTGATGACGGACTGAACTGCTCCGGGTTTGTGTACAAAGTCCACCACTGTTTTCTCCGGTGGGCGTGGTATCCCGTAATTATGGGTCGGCACATCTCCTGCCGCCCATTTCCCAAAATACTGTTTGGCCTGTTTTTCTACCTGAGCCTTTGTTACATCTCCCGTTACCACCAGATAGGCTATATTGGGTTTGAAATAGGAATTGTAATGGCTTTTGATTTGCTCCAAATTAATTTTTGCAAGCGTTGCCTCCGTCATTATTTCGCCGTATGGGTGGTCTTTTCCGTAGCGGAGGATGGAAGCGACATTGCCGGCAATGGCATTGGCATCATCCTTTTGAGAAGCCAGATTGCTTTCTGAGCGTTTTTTTGATTTGTCGAGTTCTTCTTGTGGAAAAACAGGGTTGATAAGTACATCAGCCATAATGGCCAGTAACTTATCACTGTGTTTGCTTAGGCAACTTCCATTTACGCCGTTGGCATCAGAAAAGAGCGTTGCGCCCAAAAAATCAACTTGTTCGTCAATTTGCAATTTGGTACGGGTCTTTGTGCCTTTAGAAAGCAAATCCCCGGTCATTTCAAGATAACCTGCTGCTTCTTTTTCCAAAACAGGGTCATAGTCTACGAAAATACGATAGGAAACCTTGGGCAGTTTGTGGTTTTCTACCAAAATGACGGTTAGGCCATTGTCAATTTTAAACGTTTCTGCATTGCCAATTTGAACCTTTGGCGCAGTGCCTGGTGCAGGGGCCTGTTTCCGTATGTCGCCGGTGGGCAGGGGTATTTGGGGGGCTTTACCACCGGGGGTGATCGGGGTTGTAACAGGGCCGGGGGTGGCGCTGCTTGTTTTCGGTGCTGTTTTTGGCGAACAGGCAGCCAGGAAAAGCGCCAGGCCTATCATTGAAAAGAGTATTTTATTCATTGAAAATCAATAGAATGTTGATTGTAAGATGCTTGATTAAGGTTTTGGGGGATTAGGCAGCCAATGGAGTACCACGCGGGCGTTCTTGTTGAAATATTTGTTGGCAGCAGCACGGATGTCTTCGCGGGTCACTTTCCGATATCGTTCAAGTTCTGTGTTTATCAGCCCGGCATCCCCATAGTACATTTCATATTGCGCAAGACTTTCTGCAATTCCTGCTACGCTGTTGTTGGCACTTACAAAATCGTTTTCTACCTGATTTTGAAGTTTTTGGAATTCGGTTTCGGAAATAAGGTTGGTTTGCACGTCGCTGATTACTGCGTCCATGCTTTTTTCAAGATCAGCAGGGTCTACGCCCAAATTTGCAACACCGAAACAGATGTTAGCCCCGGGGTCTTCCAATTCAAGTGGAAAAGAGCCGGCAAACACCGCTTTTTGCTGTTCGTCAACGATGTTTTTCTGCATTCTGCTGCTTTCGCCCTGACTGAGTACCATGCCCAGCATTTTTACGGCATAAAAATCTTTGGTGCCTTGAGCCGGAATATGGTAGGCTAGAATGACTGCGGGCAATTGTACATTGTCGAAAACCGTGTCACGCCGAACCTGTGTTATGGGTGGTTCCTGCGGGAATTTGCGCTGTATTTCGCCTTGCCCTTTGGGAATGCCCTTGAAATAAAGGTCAATCAATTTTTTCGTCTGCTCAATATCGATGTCGCCGGCAATGCTCAAAATGGCATTGTCAGGGCGATAGAAGTCCTTGTAAAAGTTTTTATAGTCAATTTCCTGTGCTGCATCCAGATCTTCCATGGAGCCGATGACGGAGCTTTGATAAGGGTGAACTTTATATAGCCGCTTGAGGGTCTCTTCCAATAATTTGCCATAGGGCCGGTTGTCCATACGCTGACGGCGTTCCTCTTTTACGACCTGACGTTGAGTTTCCACGCCCACCTGTTCAACCTTTGCATGCAGCATACGCTCGCTTTCAAGCCACAAGCCAAGACCCAATTGGTTGCTGGGCAGCACCTCGTAATAATAAGTGCGGTCGTACCAGGTGTTGGCATTGTTCATGCCTCCGGCATTGTTGATGTAATCGTCGAATTCTCCCCGTTTGATGTTTTCTGATCCTTCAAAAAGAAGGTGCTCAAAAAAGTGGGCAAAACCCGAACGCTTGGGCTTTTCGTTTTTTGACCCTACATGATACATAACTGAAACGGCAACAATAGGAGTTGTGTGGTCTTCATGAAGCAGTACTTTAAGGCCATTAGGCAGGTCGTACTCCACGAACTGGATGTTTTGTGCTGCTGCCTGGCAAGTCAAAAAAGCGACAAGTGGAAGAAGCAAAATTGTTTTTTTCATGTTTTTGTTAAGTGTGATAAAATTATAGCATAAAATGCTTTTTGGCAAATGCGCGGCAAAATTCCTTAAAAGTGTTTGAGCTTGGCAAATCATTCGATGAAAGTTTGGCATGTTACTGCCAAAAACGCATAAGCCCAACGTATTGTTGGGCTTATGCGTGATTATCAATGCGTTTTTCTCAATTTTGCACTACTTCAAAATCACTCCGTTTTTCACTTTGAATTCCTGAACCCTTGTCTTCAACACATTGTTGAATGGGTTATCGGCCAGAACCAGGAAACTGGCTTCATAGCCGTTTTCCAACTTGCCAATTTTGCGGTTTGGGAAAATAGCGCGTGGCGTGTTCTCACAAAGCACTTTGAGTGTGCGGGCATCGTCCATTCCCCCCAAGCCAAACCAATAGTTCAGTTCCATGCGCAGTGTGCGTTGGGCATCATCGGAGCCCATAGCTACATTTACATTGGCATCGAGCAGCCTTTTCAATGTTTTTTTGTGAAATTCCTGCACTGCTGCGCGGTTGGGGGCCGCCTGGGCGTGTGAAAGCAAAAGGACCAGCGGCGTTTTTTTCTTGGCAAGCGCTTTAAGGTCGTCGTTTGATAATTCAAATTTATTGGTATCGCCAAAACCGTCCCAATTGTGGCCGGGGAGATTTGCAAAGCCGTCCACACCGAGTTTCAAACCCAGTCGAAGGTCTTCGGAAGTCTCCACCTGTGCAAAAACGCGCAGGTCTGATTTATGCGCTTTTTTAATCACCAACTTTGCTACCTCTGGAGAAAGCCCCTTGCCCTCTTTTCCGCCATTGTTTTGAGCGTCAAGCAAATAGATCATAATGACGCCCGGGTTCTGCATTTTTATTTTATCCCATTGGGCAGCCAGAGCATCCTTGTTGTCAATGAACCAATAGCCATTGCCGAGCAATTTTTGACTGGTTTTCAGTTCAGCGTAATTTTCCCCCCAAAGGCTTGGGTTCCTGATCTTGTTGGCAGGGCCTTCATACTCCAGGAACGGGTATCCAAGACTACAGGTTATGACTCCGTTTGAAAAAGAAGCATCTGGCGCCGTAGCTTTGTTGAGCAATGGGGCCGTATTGCTGCGGCCTTCTTGGGTATTGCCAATAATTTGCAGGTAAAATATGCCCTCGCCCATATACAGATTCAAGGTATTGGCTGCAGATTGGTTTTCTGAAATGCTTGAACAATGGGCATCACCCATGGGCGGTATCACCCAACGGCCCTGAAGATCGATTACAGAATCGATTTTAGAAGGGGCTTTTTTGCTAAATAGGCCGTTGCTAGTGTACCAGGTGGCATTCACGAAACTTTTGCCATCATACCATTGCCCGTTTCGGAATTCGTAGCTTTTTCCGGCGGTTTGCGCGGATATTATTTGGCAAAAAAAGGAAAGAATCAAAAGAGAAGGTAGTACACGTTTCATTTCAAAATATTGACTTTGAATGGATTAGATAAAATTAATCAGGAAAAGAGCTGCAAAAGTAGGCAGCCTGTGTCCAATAGAGTAGGGGTTAACATACTATTGGTAAACATGTAATCCAGAAAATGCAAATCAAGAAAATATAAAACTGTGCAGGCCAAAAAAACCTTCAAACTATCTTCGCCCCATGAGCAGGCTTCGTATCACTACATCCGAAAGTTGGAAACCTGAAAAGGAGTATGCCTTTCACGTGATATTGAAGGAGGTGTTGGGGGTAGATTATGTAATTGAATATCAGCACATAAATGGTCACCGAATTGATTTGGGCAATGGAGCTGTCATTATGTTGACCGACAGTTTCAATGAGGCTCAGCTAGGCGAGTCCATATTATATACAACGGCCACGGATTTTTTTTCGAAAAAAAGATCCACACATTTACCAGCACCTGATCTATTTGCTGCCACCTTTTTCATGCTTACCCGCTGGGAAGAAACGATTTCTTCTATACGCGATGCACATGGTCGATTTCCCGCAGAAGAATCCTATTCGTGGAAAAATGGGTTGCTGCACCGCCCGATTGTGAATGAATGGGCCGATCAACTTTGGACAGAATTAGTGCGAAAAGGGTTGAAAGGCGAACGAAAGCGGCGAAAGTTCCAAATTTTGATCAGTTGCGATGTAGACCATCCTTTACTTTGGTGGTCTTCCTTGGATAAAATCAGGACCCTGGCCGGGGCAATTTTGAAGCGAAATGATTGGAACGAAGCCCAATATTGGTTAAAAGTTCACCTTTTTCAAAAAAAAGACCCTTATGATATTTTTGACGAATGGTTGGATTTATTCGAAAAAAACAATCTTATCGCTCAGTTCAATTTCATGGGAGAAAGACCTCGTTCAAGTGATAGCTGGTATTCGCTTGGGCATCCTTTCGTGAAAAACCTGATGACCAAAATCTCTGTTCGAGGGCACAATATTGGATTCCATCCCAGCTACGAAGCCTTTGAAAATCAGGAAATTTTCAATCGCGAACTGACATCGCTCCAAGAAGTTTCTCCACTGCCGATCACCGCTGGTCGCCAACATTACCTGCGATTTTCCGCTCCCAAAACCTGGCAAATGTGGGAGAACGCTGGCTTGCTGGAGGACAGCACACTTGGTTATCCGGAGGCAGCAGGTTTTCGTTGCGGCATTTGCCATGATTTTCCGGTATTTGATACCGAGCAGCGAAAAATGCTCCAATTGCGGGAAAAACCACTTATCGCAATGGATGTAAGCTTGGCTCATTATCGCAGGTACAGTCCCCAAAAAGCTGCAGAACATCTTTCTTTACTTCGAAGAGAAGTTGAAAGACATGGAGGTGATTTTACCATCCTCTGGCATAATTCTTCCTGGAACACCCTGTTTTGGGAAGAATGGAAGGCAGTTTTTCTTGACTTTATCGCTCGATAAATTATTTATGGTCAATACATTACACTTTGTTGGTGTGCTCATGGTGCTGTTGATGCCTTTTCAATTGCATGCTCAAACATCCGGCATTCCCCTACAATCAGTTTCTTATCCAATTCTTGAGCGCCTTGAAATTCTGAGCGGCATAAGTAGTCCCATTCATCCAGAATTAAAACACTTCAATCGCCGTGATGCAGTAAGCTATGTTCTAAAACTTGATTCCTTGGTTTCTAAACAGCTTTCGCAAAAAGACCAGGCTGATATTCAATATATTCTGGATGACAACAATGAGTGGTTGGCTGACACAAGCCGACATTTGCGCCATACCTCCCAACGCGGGCTGTTGAAATGTTTTTACCAAACGCCGGCCAATTTATTTGAGGTAAACACCCGATATTTCAAATTGAGGGCCAATCCTATACTCCATTTTCATTTAGGCCGCGAAGCAGGCGTAAGCGAACCAATTTTTCAAAATCAACGCGGGCTGGAAGTTCGGGGCGAGGTGGATAAAAAATTGTTTTTTTATACTAATCTGATTGAAAGTCAGGCTCGTTTCCCGCGTTTCGTCTCTCAAAGGGTTGGTGAATCGCTGGCTGTTCCCGGAGCAGGGTTTTTCAAAAATTATAAGAGTCGTTTCTGGGGTATTCAGAACGGTTATGATTTCAATGTAGCGACGGCTTATATGGGCTATCAGGCAACTCGACATTTTGGAGTTCAGCTGGGCCATGGAAAGCATTTTATCGGAAACGGATACCGCTCCATGTTTTTGTCAGATTTTGGTGCACCTACGTTCTTTCTGAAGCTGGATACCAAAGTTTGGAAGTTCCATTATCAAAACATCTTCCTTGAACTGAGTCCGGTTTCGCAGATAAATGTCCCGGACGGCACAATTTTGCCCAAAAAGTACGCCGCTATTCATTACCTGAATTTCAAAGTGACCCCACGGTTGGCGTTTGGCTTTTTTGAGGCCACGGTTTTCAACAGAAGCAGGCAATTCGAACTCCAATACCTCAATCCGGTCGTATTTTACCGAACGGTAGAGGGCATGATAGGCAGCCCGGACAACGCATTCCTGGGGGTAGATGGGCGCTGGGACTTGTTCCGGTCCATGCAATTCTATGGTCAGTTTATGCTCGACGAATTGGTGGTCTCAGAAATTTTCAGTGGAAACGGATGGTGGGCGAACAAATGGGCTTTACAAGCTGGAATGAAATACTTGAATGTTTTCGGTTTGGACCATTTAGATCTTCAAATAGAACACAATCGTGTCAGGCCCTTTACCTATGCCCATTCCGACCCTGCGAATAGTTATACGCACTACAATCAGGTGTTGGCCCATCCCTTGGGAGCGAATTTTTCGGAAACCCTAATGTTGCTTCGATGGCAACCCATACCCCGCCTTTTTTTGCAAACCCGCCTGATTCATGCGCGTATTGGAGAAAATACCCCGGAAGAAAATTGGGGAAGTGATCCGTTGGTAGATTACGACACGAGGGTACAGGATTACGGGAACAAAATTAGTCAAGGTATCAAAGCCAGCGTGCAGATATTCGGTTTTGATGCTAGTTGGGCATTGTGGCATAATGTAATGCTGGATTTAAAACTGCTTTGTCGAAAAAAAGATAGCGAGGATGGGTTAAGGGATTTTTCAACCAAGCTTATAGGGTTGGGAATGCGTGTTAATATGTGGAATCTCAATCTGGATTTTTGACCTGGATGGCCTCCTAAAACCCTTGTTTTTCAATTCATTAGGGAATTTCAAAAAGGATTTGCTTTATTTTGGCTATCGTTAACAGCGGCGCTATTCTTTTGGCGGCACACCCATCCCTACTTTTGTGCCATCATTCTGACAAAGACAATTAACACACCTAATTTCATCTCATCTTAAAACGGTTTCCATGCTAATGAAACAAGCAATTTCCCTCCTCGCTTTCTTCCTTCTTGGCTCTTTCGCTATCAACGCACAAAATGCAACGGGTCCGGTAATGACTTTTCCAACTACTACCGTTGACTACGGCAAGGTCGAAAAAGGAAGCGACAAAGTCCGCAAGTTCTCGTTTACCAATACAGGCAATGAGCCACTTGTTATTAAATCCGCTAAAGGTTCTTGCGGTTGTACCGTACCTACTTACCCACAAGAGCCGATCATGCCGGGCGAGACCAAAACGATCGATGTAAGCTATGACACCAACCGTCCAGGCGCTTTCACGAAAACAGTTACTCTTACTACCAACGAAACACCTGATACGCACACGCTTACCATTAAAGGTGAAGTGTTGGTGCCACCCACGCAAGAAGCAGTGCCTGCCAGCAATGGAGGTATCAAGCAATAATAACTGATTGATTTTTGGTTTGACGATACGACCCTGTTGGTGCAATACCGATAGGGTTTTTTATTTTACAAATATTTATGGATAAACCAGCAACCTTTTTCTGGTAACGTTTGTCTATGAAATAGAAAAAATGGGGATAAATTATCATAGAATATAAAAAAAACCTTACTTTCGTCCCGTCTTTCAAAATTGACAAGGCTATGAAACAATCACCAACTTTTAAATCATTGCTTATTGTTGCTTCTTTATTGAGCCTTTTCGCGTTTACTTATGTAAATCTACGGGCCAATAATATTTCAGGTAAGCCATATTCAACAATTGAAATGGCCCAAACTCAGGTTGAAGATGAGGACGCTAGCGAATCCGGCAAAATAAGTGTGCCCAATATGTCTGTTCTGGGCAGGGTTTGGGAATTAGCCCAACGATTGTTGGACCGGGCGAATTGATTTTTGTGATTTCTTAAAAAAAGATACCCAAGGCTTAGCTAAGCTTTGGGTATCTTTTTTTTGCCCGCATTAAAATTGATCGCCCATGGTACCTTTGGTAAAAATCTAGACATGCCTATGCCCGCTTTTCACAATTTTGGCCTAACCTGGGCTTTAATAGTATGTTTGTGTTTGCCATTAATGAGTTGTGTTGATCGGCAAACCATCAGTCCTATTCCAGATGATGCCTTTCAGTATGACTATTTCCCCTTAGAATTGGGCAAATACCTTACATATCAGCTGGATAGTATTGTGTACGATTTTGCTTCTGATGGCAGTACAATTCAGCATGTTACCCGCACATTTGCAAATGAAATTGTGGTGGATACCATACGCGATCAGTCAGGAGTGTTGCTATATGTAATCGAACGGTACGAACTAAAGGCTCTAAATGGCCCCTGGATATTTAAAAATATTATTACTGCAAGCCGCTCGGCAACACAGGCAGTTCGAACAGAAGATAATTTGCGGTTTTTAAAATTGGTATTCCCAATGAACCGCAGGAGCAATTGGGATGGAAACATTTGGATAGACGAAAACCGGGAGATCGAAATAGCCGGGGAGCGAATGCGTCCGTTTATCAATTGGGGATATGAGGTGGATTCTATAAACGTTCCAGCGCTGGTGTCACAGTTTTCAATGGATTCTACACTGCTGGTCACTGAAGCAGACGACTCCAATATAGTAGAAAGGCGGTATTCCAGAGCCCGTTATGCCAAACACATTGGGCTTGTTTGGAAGGAACAGTGGATCCTTGATTCACAATATTGCAATCAATTCCCTGTTCCAGCTGATTGCGAGTCTCGACCCTGGGAACAAAAGGCCGAAAAAGGATACATTCTTCGACAAACTTTAATAGGTTTTAATTGACCAATGATCAATATTCCAAGTTTTTACCCATGGCAGAAATACAGTATGTTACGATAGGACGCACCCGGAAAGCACATGGCTTATCAGGTGAGTTGAAAGTTTTTATTGAAGAGCGTTATTTGGAAGATTTTATGAAAAACGAGCGGATCTTTCTGGAACTAAAAGGAGCAAAACTCCCCTATTTTATTGCCAGCGTCCGTGGGGGAGGGGAAATGATTTTGAAACTTGAAGAAGTGGACAATCGGGATACTGCCACCTTGCTCCAGTCACGCGACGTGCTTTTGCGCACTCAGGATATCCTGCCCGACCATGCTCGTGAATTCGAGTTTGAGGACGCGAAAGCACTTGAATACGGGAGTTTGATCGGGTATAGGATGATTGATAACACACTGGGTGAAATCGGATTTATCGACGAAGTACTGGAAATGCCTCAACAGGAAATGGCATTTTTAAAATATAAGGGTAAAGAGGTGTTAGTACCTCTAAATGAGCAATTTATCAATTCAGTTGATGAAGAAAATCATCGGGTTTTGGTTGATTTGCCGGATGGATTATTGGACTAATGAAACATTTAACAAATAAAAGTTTTAACCGATGAAACTATTTTTGTGGTATGTTGCGTTCACGTCGGGTCAATTGATGTGATTAACCAATAAATACCCTCCTTATGTACCACATTACCGAACGAAATGAACGCCAAAGCAAAAGGCATGCTTTGGCACTTGCTATTGCCCTCCACCTTGCCCTGGTGTCGATGTTGTATTTCAAATTGTCTGGCGATTCTACTTACCGACCAAACGACCGTCCAGTAAAAGTGAACATGTCAAAAGAACGCCCTTCTGCAAACGCGAAGACTTTACAACTTCCCTAAGCCCCAAGTAACATTTCTTGAAGTGCAACTTTGAAACTGGTGCCCCCCTTTACTCAGGGAGGGCACTTTTTCGTTTAATACAAAAAAAGCCCGTTCCCTTTGGGAGAGAACGGGCTTGCAATTGTTTTCTTCGATTCTTATTCGTTACACAGGGGGCCATATTTCTACGGCAGTCCGTCCATCTGAAATTGGTTTTTCAAAAGGTGATTTGGGGATTGGTAAAATGGGGCAGGGCAAAATGAACGTAAATTGATGATTAAAGGGCCGCTCTCATGGTCGCCTTTTCTTGGTTTAAGTTTGGAATTTCGTTTCATCTGGTTTTCTGAGATTTATCGTTCTCAAGTGGGCCATTGCTCGCTTTCATGGTTAGGTTTGGCTAGCTTTTCATTCGGTTTTCTGAGATTTATCGTTCTCAAGTGGGCCTTTGCTCGCTTTCATGGTTAGGTTTGGCTAGTTTTTCATTCGGCTTTCTGAGATTTATTGGATTCAAATGATATTTTCAAGGTTGCCTTCATGTGGTTAGGGCAGGTTTCAATTTGGGTTTGGATACATAGGATGTAGCGTAAAATGCTCATCTGTATAATCGCCTTTCAGTAGGCCTGTTCTTGCAGTTCGGCTTAGCCCATTTGGATCAATAATTCTTTTTCTCAGCCTGTAGGTTTGTTCTGGCACCAGACTTCCAGATTGTGGCACAGGTAAAAAGTCGAACACCAGCACATGATCTGACATAGCGGGCTTCCAAAGTGCGTGTGCAAATGTCCTTCCTGTAGGTAGCAAACGGTCGCGAAGCCATCCAATATGTTTCCAAATGGTTTTGCCATTAAGCCCTCGGTAACCTATTTCCAGAGAAATGCTGGAAATTTGTTCCCATTTTGGATCATTTTGGTTTAGGTTGCAACTGACTTCAATCAGTAGCGGTTCCATAGGTCTTGTTTTGAAGCGGGTTAAAAATTCGTTGAGACGCATATCAATTGATCGATGTAGTCTTCGTTTGGCAAACCTGGCCCCCGGCAGCGCTCCTTTGATTTCACCTTTTTCCTGCTCGGCCTTTTGAGAAATGGAGCGCTGCGCGGGGTTGTTTGGGCAAACTTTGCCAGGCTGTTTTCATGTGGTTTTTCCCGGCCTCTCTATTCTGACAGTTTTCTCAAAATCGTCTTGGCTTTCCTTATCCGCTTTTGATAGGTCAAAGGTGGGGTAGCTTTGAGACTGCCGCCAAACACAGAATTTCACATCACTTCCATTTGTGGTTATTTTTATTGATTTTTGTGAGGCTCTTTTAGAATAATATGAATACAAAGTCCTGATTTTCAACACTTTTTTGATAGTTTTTGGCCTTAGATGTACGCCAGCCCTCTCCTTCGAACCCTCCAACTTCTTTCTCAAGAAGAGTTAGATGCCCTGCATCTTTTTGCAGCCTCGCCTATTTTTAACGACACCAGGCCGGATGAAACCCTAGCACTTTTTGAATTCTTGAAAAAAAACTACCCAGGTTTTGATGGCCCGGAGCTACACAGAGATTCTGCTGGCAAGCGATTTTTTCCAAACGCAGCGAATCCCGTTGCCGCATTGCAACGTACAATGGCACAATTGATGAGCATCGTTCGCCATTTTGTAACTTTTCGTTATGCAGTTTTACGCGATGCAAACCAGCCCAACGGCTCTGCCTTGCTTCATGAAGTGCAGCAAAAACTTTCTTTGATGCGGTTTTATAGTGAACGACTGCAGCATTCCATAAATCTGCCAGTCCCATCTATCCAATTGGAAGAAAAGGGGCGAAAAAGCAGAAAAACTGAAAATTTCTTTGAAAACCTGAACAACCAGGCAAGGAAGGATTTGGACAATTGCCTTGATTTCAGCGGCTTCGACGAACACGAATTTGCAGATTACCACCAATTTAAGTTTATGGTGGAACAAGAAAAAGCGTTTTTCGAGGAGCAAAACAGCGAACGGGATGGTGATAAGAACCTGTTGGCGGCCACAGAGCAATTGGACACGTTTTACCTAATGAGCAAACTGGATCAAATTTGCAGGCTTGTTCATTACCAAAGAATGTGGCGCTTATTTGAAGATGATTCTCCTGAACATACTCGATTTTTGGTGAACCGTGACACGACGGTTCAAATTGTCAGAGCTCTTCGTGCCAATGGTTTTTTCCAACAGCCCGCTGTGGCACTTTACTGTACCCTTCTTGATTTTTTAACCCAAAACGATCCGACGGAAGCAGAAACATTGTCTGAATTATTTGAAAAATTGTTGGCAGAAAACCCTGCTGCGCTCCCGGCCAAACGGGTGTTAGCCATGCGTGTAATGGTGCGCGGTTATTGGCCAGCACGTTACCGGGAGACGAAAGACCCCCGATTTTTAGAGAAGATATTTTCTGTGCAACAACATCAATTGGAACAACTTGGCCCAGAAGAAAATCTGCCAAGCACCCATTTTCAGAACATTCTTTTTACTGCACTGAAATTGAAAAAGTATGCTTGGGCGGTAGAATTCTTTAATCAGTACCAATATAGGATATCAGGGCTGAAGGATGAGGAACAAAAGTCTTTATTGCTTGATATAGCGCATGCTGCCATACTATTCTGCAAAAATGAATATGCCGATGCGGCCAAAAAACTCCCGCACTACCTGACTTATGGGGCTTTGGACGACATATATATTTATGCCATTGCCGCCACACTCGATACCCGGATCCGGTATGAACTCAATGAGATGGATGATGATTATGGAGACCGGATGCTGCATGCTACAACAACCCGGATTCGCAGGGACGACACGCTGCCACCGCACCGCCGCGCTGAACGCCTGCGGTTTTTTCCGTTAGCCAAGGACCTGTTCAAATTAAAATTGCTGCGAAGTCAGGACCGTCGGGCCGACTTAAAACCTGGATTAGACAAAATCAGAAAAAGGCTTGATTCTGAGACGGTTGTAGATTGGGAATGGGTAGAGGAAAAGTACAGCGCACTCAACTCGGAAACCAGGTAAAAACCATATTTTCAAATAAGATCGGGCTCCATTTACAGCCCCGGAATAGCCTCGATCAGTTTCTTCACATATTCCCGCTCTGGATTTTTATAAAGATCGTCCGGGAAACCCAGCGCTTCCGTCCTGCCCAGGTTCATAATTAACAGTCGGTCGCACATCTGCTTGATTACACTGAGGTCGTGAGAAATAAACAGGTAAGTCAGGCCAAATTTCGCCTGTAAATCCAACAACAAATTCAACACAGTTGCCTGTACCGAAACATCTAATGCAGATACGATCTCGTCGCAAACAAGGAACCTGGGTTCCAGAGCGAGTGCGCGGGCAAGGCAAATCCGTTGGCGCTGCCCTCCGGAAAATTCGTGTGGATAACGCTGGAAAAAGTCGGCTTCAAGGCCAACGGTTTCTAACAATTCAACCGCTTTTTCTCGACGTATCCTGTCATTTTCGTGAATTTTATGCACCTTCATAGGTTCTACGATCGATTCACCTATTTCCATGCGGGGGCTAAGGGAAGCGTAAGGATCCTGAAAAACAACTTGAATCTCACGACGGTAAGGTTGAAACCCTTCCTCGCTAAGCTTTTGCAGGTCAACACCTTTGTACCAAATTTCACCGGAATGGGCTTCTGTCAACCGGGCAATGGATCGGCCCAAGGTGGTTTTGCCACATCCAGACTCACCCGCCAAACCAAAAGTTTCTCCCGGGAAGATATCGAAATCGATCTTATTTACAGCATTGAGCCATTCTGAAGGCTGACCCAGCCAGTTTTTTTGTGAAGTGTATCGAACGGTCAGATTTTTCACCTGGAGGATTGGTTCCTGTTTCTGAAGTTTTTTTTGACGGTCCTGCGTTTCAATGGAGCTGATGGCTCTGGGTTCAAAATCTTTATGCTCCAAAAAATCAGGTACGGTAGGCATTCGCCAAAGTTTGCGCTTCAAAGAGGGGCGGCAAGAAACGAGGCCCCGGGTATAGGGGTGTTCAGGATGCAGGAGGATTTTTTCTACCGGACCTTCTTCCACAATTTTCCCTTGATACATGACCAATACCCGGTCACAGATTTCAGAAATTACGCCCAGGTCATGACTAATAAACAGCATCGAAAGGCCGGCCGCTGCTTTTAACTCCTTCATCAGATCAAGGATCATTTTTTGCACGGTTACATCCAAAGCCGTAGTCGGCTCATCTGCGATCAGGAGGCTTGGGTTGCAAGACATGGCCATAGCAATCATTACCCGCTGTTTTTGCCCGCCGCTTATTTGGTGAGGGTAAGCGTTGAAAATGCGCAATGGATCGGCGAGTTTTACCCGTTCAAAAAGCTGGACAGTGTGTGCTTTAGCCTCAGCAAATGATTTTTTTTGATGCAATTGGATCGCTTCGGTCACTTGATGGCCACAGCAAAAAACGGGATTGAGCGAACTCATTGGCTCCTGGAAAACCATTGCGATTTGTGCGCCACGTATTCGCTGGATCTCTTTGTCTCCTAGAGAAAGAATATCAACCTTTGAAGGTTCATGGTACAAAATCTGACCAGAAACGATTCTTGCAGCCGGACTTGGCAGGAGCCGCATGATAGAGAGCGCGGTAACGGATTTTCCAGAGCCGGATTCGCCAACGATACCAAGCGTTTCGCCTTTTTGGATTGCAAAGGAAATGCCTTCTACCGCCTCGGTTGTTCTACCTCCAACGTTAAATTCAATGGATAAGTTATTGACTTCAAGCAGATTTGACATCCAATTGCTCAGATTTTATTTTCCCGGAAACCGTCACATTATTTAGATTGAGGCAATTATCTGATAATATTTTTGACAAAGATAACAGGGAAATCTCAAAACTGAATTGCTTCGTTAAAGGACTGGGGTGAAACAGGTAGTCCAAATTCAGGCTGAAGACTAACGGAGCATCAATAACTCGGTTTATTGCGAGACTGGCCTGCCTGTTTTTGGGTTATCGAAAACAGTTTGACCAGTCTCGCATTACTTTGACTTTAAAGCAATTACGGCTTCGGTTTGACAGACACCACTTTCCCATTGGCATCAATCTGGATAACTTCCATACCAAGTTGCTGAAGGCCTGGCAAGGTCTTGGCAGCATCGCCTGCAAGGAACCATCCCAAATTGCCGGGCTGAACAATAGCCTTGGCGGTCATTTGCACGTCTTTAAGTGAAAGTGCCTGCACTTTAGCACCATATTTTTGCCAATAGTCATCTGGCAGATTGTATTTGACCACATCTCTTGCATGGCCGTTAACAGCTGCATTGGTTTCCCACATTCCACTCATTCCTAACACGGTGTTTTGTTTAGTTTTATCAAATTCGACCTGAGTCATCTGTTTGTCGCTTACAAAAGCATTCACCTCTTTAATAACCTCCTGGATACTTTCTTTGGTTTTGTCAGTTTGAACAGGTGCAAAAACAAAAAGAGGGCGCTGTGCACGGGTATTCATGATACCAGAGCGGGCTCCATAACTCCAATGTTTGTCTTCGCGGATATTCATATTTATCCGACTCGTAAAGTCCCCACCCAGCACATTATTCATTTGTTCGATAGCCGTTTCGTCCATTTGCCCGTAGGGTTTTGTGAGGTAGCCTGCCACAATCATGCTTTGCTGGCTTTCAGGACGGTCAATTAGAAAAATCTTGTTGGTTGCGCCAGCAGTTTTGACTTCAGGAATCACTTTTTTGGTCAATTCACCTTTTTGCCAGGAACCGAATCGTTTTTCAAGTTTTGCGCTCAACTCCTCTATGCTTATGTCGCCCGTCACCACGATCACGGCATTGTTGGGGCGCAGCCATTTGCTGTAAAATCCTTTAATGTCGTCTAATACGATCCCACTCACAGATTCTTCTTCACCGGTTCCACTCATTGGCATTGCATAAGGGTGGTTCTCCCCATAAAGTAAGGTTGGCATGACCCGCATGACCATGCTTTGGGGATTTTTCTTTTCATTTTGAATGCCACTGATTTGCTGGGCCTGTAACCGTTTGAAATCAGCCTCCGGGAAAGATGGATTTAGCACCACATCTGCTAACAGGTCAAGGCTTTGGTCAAGGCTTTGCTTCAAGGTATTGAGATTCACGTAGGAGTTGTCGAGATCACTTGAAGTGTTGAGGCTTGCGCCCAGCAACTGTAGTCTTTCGTTGATTTGCAGAGAATTGAGCGACTTGGTCCCTTCATCCAGCATATCCATTCCAAGCTTGGCGAGGCCATTTTTGCCACCAAAGTGGTCTGAACAATAACCTGCATCAAACATTATGCTGGTAGAAACAGTGGGGCTTTCAGTTCGACGGGCCAACACTACTTTCATGCCATTTTTTAAAGTAGTTCGTTGCAAGGCCGGGAATTTCGCAGCCACATTTTGGCTTACTTCAGGGGCTTTAGACCGATCCACTTCAGTACCGGTCACTGAGTATTCAGGGAACGGATTGCAGATCAGGGTATACTTGCCATCGGAAAGCCATTTCTGGGAAACCATCTGTACATCTTTGATGGTTGCATCATTAAACCAACGGTTCGTGTTTTTGTAAAAATCCGGGCTTCCACCATAAACTTCATTTTCGGCCAAAAGGTCGCTTTTACCTCCAAATCCGCCAATGCGCTCCAGTCCTTTGATAAAGCCAGCGAAATAGGAAGCTTTTACACGTTTCAATTCCTCCTCGCTAGGGCCATTTTTTAGAAATTCATCCATGATCTCATTTACTGCAGATTCCACTTCATCCACAGTTTTCCCTTTTTTCACGTTGACGATGATGCCAAATGAGCCGCCGATTTCTGAAGGGCCGTTGAATGCTTGTGCTGAAGTGCATATTTGTTTTTCGTACACCAGCTTTTTGAATAATCGGCTGCTTTTGCCATTTGAAAGCACATTTGAAGCAAGATCAAGTGCGGCATTTTCCTTGTTGCCCCATTCAGGGGTGTTCCATACCATAACTATGCGAGATTCAGGCACGCGATCCTGGTATTCACCACGTGTATTACCAATGCGCTTTGCAATGTTGACTCCCGGCCTTGAAATCGTGGGGCCTGCAGGTATATTGCCAAAATTTTTAAGTACTTTTTCATAGGCTACTTCCGGGGTGATGTCGCCTGCAATGACCACTACTGCATTTGCAGCACCGTAATACGCTTTGAACCATTCATGGACATCCTCAACGCTGGCAGCATTGAGGTCTTCCATTTCCCCAATTACGGTATGACCATAAGGGTGATGTGGCGGATAAGACTCCTTTTGAAGAATGTCCCAGCCTTTGGCATATGGTTGGTTTTCACCCTGGCGTTTTTCGTTTTGAACCACGCCGCGTTGCTCGTCAAGTTTTGCCTGGTCAATGGCACCTAACAGATGGCCCATCCGGTCACTTTCGAGCCAAAGGACTTGGTCAAGCGCACCTACAGGAATATTTTGGAAATAATTGGTGCGGTCTTCATTGGTAGTTCCGTTCAAATCTGTACCGCCTATAGCTTCCAATGCCTGGAAATAGTCAGTATTGTAGTGTTCTGACCCATTGAACATCAGGTGTTCAAACAAGTGTGCAAAGCCCGATTTGCCAGGCTTTTCATTTTTTGAACCAACGTGATACCAAACATTTACGGCTACGATCGGTGCTTTATGGTCTTCATGGACTATCAGGCGCAGGCCATTGGGGAGCACAAATTTGCGGAAAGGAACGTCAATAGAATTCGGGTCATAAGTTGGCAAATCCTGTGCAAAGAGGGGCGAGATTGCCAAAAAAAGTACGGGTAAAAGAAATTGTAGTCGTTTCATGTATTGTGTTGAAACAGTTTGGTGAATAAATAGGCGCTTGCAAGCCAAGCATAATGCACAACGACGCGAAAAATCCGCCATTGTTGCCTTAAAGGACGGAAGTTTGGATGAAAGCATGAAATAGTCAGGTGAACAGTATCCGACGGTCGTCTTGTTGCATGCCGTGTAGGTCTATGGAAACAAAAAAACCGGAGCGCAAGGCAACGCTCCGGTTCAAAAGGATTATTTAAATGAAGTGCAACAAAGCGTGTTTTAACACACGGTAGTAAGATTAAATACGGATAAAACCGTTGGGACTAAGCCCGAGCATATTAAAAAATAGTTTTTGTAGGTTTAAATTGGCCTTTCAAGATTTCTGCAATCTTTTAAAGCAAAGCTTTAAGCGAACTTGCATGTTACTTTAATTTAAAAAATCGTCGGAAGTATATTCTTCCTGAATTTGTGGGAGGTTCAATTGATTGAATCTCACTTTCTTATGCTTAAACGAAGCGGATTATCAAAGGCGGAGGCCCGAAATATTATTTCTTTGGGGAGTGTATTTTCTATTTTAGTGGTCTTGAACCTCAAGGGTTAATATCATTAGAAATGATGTATTCTCCATCTCTAAATTTCCCCCCCTTGCCTTTGCCTGGATCAGGATTGTTTACAGTAGTAGTAGTGTCACCGTCATCTGTAGTTTGAATTGTGGTTGGTGCATAAGAAGCAAAAAGGAAGCTAAGTAGGAAGAATACTAAGTTCATGACGAGATGTTTATTTTGTGAATCAAAATTGAATCTGACACAAAGGTCAATTCATCTCGAAATAAAAAAAAGGACAAACATGTCCGTTTCAATACATGCAGATTTTGGGCATGAAAATACCTCAAGCCCTACAGCACCCCTGTGGATAGGTCAATGAACGTTACAACCTTGGGCAGTTGCGCGAGTATAATCCCCCCGGACACGCTCGCGTTCCTAAATGATTAATATTATTGCAAAATGGTCTTACTTTTGTGTTGGTCAATTGTTGCAACAAAGGTAAGTTGCCTTGCCAGTTTTAAAAAAGGACAAAAAAACCAATTTCAATACAGGGAGATGCAAGGAATTTCTCATATATTCATTTTTACAATTTGCTGATATGGATTTTGATGCCCTGAAAGATTTGGCAAAAACCATCACCCGCAACAAGGTGAAAAATATTGAAGTGTTGGGCAATCCAGGGGAAGAAGGTAGCCTGGTGGAGATGTTGTACGATGCCATTTCCAAAGACAAGGTGCATACAGATGATGAAGCAGCCAAATTTTTGTACGGGGAAGAGGGCAGCCCAAAATCTCAAGCCTACCTGCGCATGAAAGGCCGATTGGAGCGTAACTTGCTCAATACCACGTTTTTTGTGGATGTAAACCAACCCATGTTCAACGACCGAACAAAGGCGTTTTACAATTCCTATCGCGATTTTGCTGCGGCTATTATTTTGATTGGCCGTGAAGCGATTAAAGCAGGAATTGATATACTGGAACGCTTGCTAGAACAAACTGTTAAATATGAGTTTATTGGGCTTACAGCTGAGATTGTGTCACAGTTAAGAAGAGAGTATTCGCGTGTAGGTTCAACTTCCATGCACGAACGTTATGCTAAGCTTCATCGAGAATACGAAGAAAAGCGCAGCCTTGAAATGCGCGCTTTGGAGTATTTCGAGAATCTTATTAATTATTATATGGTCCGCCGGTCGCCTAACGAAGAAATTCATGAACTTGCAACTACCTATTATGACGAGCTCAAACCCTTAGCACAAAAAGCAGATACGTATCAGTTTTATTATCATGTTTCTCAAATTGGCATCATTAAATTTCTATCGGTAAACAATTGTAAAGAGGCCCTAAATATTTGTAATGAAAGCCTTGAATTGTTAAAAAGCAGGCCAAGTACCAATAAAGGTGTTTTAGTTGGGACATCCTTCCAAAAGATTGCCTGTCTGATCCAATTGCGCATATTCGACGGTCAAGCAGAAGAAACTATAATATATTGCCTTTCCCTGGAAGAAGAAGGCAGTTTTAACTGGTTCCGAACACATGAACTCCATCTTCATTATTGCCTCTTTGCCAAGCAGTATGTTCTCGCAATAGAGCTTTTTAAAAAGGCTTCTCAGCACCCAAAATTTGAATCCCTTGGCGGCGCAGTACGCGACAATTGGCATCTTTACGGGGGCTATTTACACCTGCTCGCAGTATTGGGGAAACTTGAACTTGCCAATGTTGAAAAGGTGGCAGGCACCTTTCGTTATGGCAAACTTTCCAACGAAATAGAAGTATTGGACAAGGACAAACTGGGCATGAACATCCCGTTGATTTTCCTGCCAGTTATCTATCATCTGGTAAAAGGCACCTTTGATACCGCGGATATATCAATAGAGGCTTTAGAAAAATATCGCAAGCGGCATCTCGACAACGAGATGAATCGCCGTAGTGCAGCATTTCTCAATATGCTGATTGCCTTTGCCATGCGGGACTACAAATCAGCCACCGCAGAAAGAAAAATCAAAAAAGAGCTGGGAGTGCTGGCTAAAAATCAGCCACAAGTAGCCGGGCAGACTTTTGCGGTGGAGATTATCCCGTACGAGGATCTGTGGGCGATGATGACAGGATAGGATAATACAAAAACCGGATTTTCTCAACGGCATTGACCACCCCTCAATTCATACGACTGTTCCCCGATTTTTTTTACGTTTAGTTGGTGCGTAAGGGAAAGTGTTTCCAAAACCTTTTCAATGGGCTGGCTGGTGAGCGGAGCACTGTGCGGGCAATTAGCCATGGCAGGATTGCTCAATGTAATTTTTACACCATAATATTTTTCCAGATCATGCACTACCTGATTTAGTGGGGTGTTTACAAATTCAAGCCCTCCGGTTTGCCAAGAAAGTTCGTTGAGGCTGCTTAGACTTGAAACAAGTACGCGAGCAGAGGAATGCACAAACACCGCTTTTTGATTGGAGATCAGCTCAGAACCTTCAGAACTTGCTTTTGGCCGATACCGTACCTTGCCCGAACGTACTACCACTGCTGTTTGGTCGGAAGATTGACTTATATTGAATTGGGTGCCAAGGACTTCCACCGAACCTCCATTTTCGAGGATTACTTTGAAGGGGTGGGCAGGATCGTGTTCTACTTCAAAATAGCCTTCTCCCTTAAGTGTCACCCGCCGCTCCGTTCCATTCCATTTTTCATCATAAGCTAGTTGGCTTCCGTCCCGCAACCAAATTCGAGTGCCGTCAGAAAGTTTGAAAGTTTTAGGGCCACTATTGTTCGCCGAAAAAACCACTTCTGAGCCAACTGGAGTTGAAAATTGGTGCCAGCCCAACAGCGCCGCCACCAACAAACTGACCACGGCTGCGATCCTCATGAGTTTTTGACCGAGTGAAACGCGCAAAGCGGGTTGCTCAAGTGTACGGATGCGGGCTTGTACCTTTTGAAAATCAACATCGAGGTTGGGAGAAAATGTCGTGCTATATGATCCGACCTTTTCCCAAATGTTTTGATGAATGAGGGCAATCTGCTCATTTTCAGGCGATTGGCGCAGCCATTCGGCCAGCATAGAAGATTCTGCGGGGCTGATTTCCCCGGAGAATTTCTTGTTGAGCAGGAGTGTGTATTCGCTTTCTTTCATGATTTTTGCCAAATAGTTTCATTTCGGTTTTCTGGCATTAAGACAATTTTCGCCTGACTATCCCCTATGCTCCAAACTGCCATTTTAACCAGAAAATGACAATGGGCGACAAATCAGTATGATTGCCAAGGGCCTCCCGGAGTATCCTCATGGCCTTGGTAATTTGGTTTTCAATGGTTTTGACGGAAATGCCCAGTTTCTCAGCAATTTCCCGATGAGGAAGTTGTTCGAACCGGCTGAGGTTGAATACAACGCGGCACTTTTCGGGCAAATTCCTAATCGCTTCATGCAGGGCATCTTCAAGGGATTCTTGAGTTTCCCTTTTTTGATAATCCATAGCATTTGTATCGGGCAAGTGCCCAAGGTCTTCAGTATCCTCAAATTGGAAGCGGCGAGTGGTTTTGATATAATTAAGTGCTTTGTTGACGGCTGCGCGACGAAGATAGGCACGAAGCGAGGTGTGAATGTCAAGGCTTTCACGCTTATTCCACAAATCCACAAAAAGTTCCTGGGCGATGTCCTGGCAGGTGCTTTCGTCTGGAATTAGCCGGAAAATATCTGAGAGCAACAATGGGTAATGCCGGTCAAAGATTTGCCGAAGGGCACTTTCATTGCCAAAACGAAGGGCAGAGAGCAATTGCTGTTCCGAAGTGTCCACGCTATTTTTCTAAAAAAAATTTTATTCTAAAATGGTTAACATTAATTTGTTTCAAAAGAATATTTTTAATAAAAAAATGAATTATTAAAAATATTATTCTTTGAAACGAGATTTTACTTAAATCGGTTGATTTGCAAAGATGTTGCCAAAAAATATTTATTTGCTCAATAAATAGGGGCAAATCCGTCTTCTGCTGTCCTAATGTCAGAAAAGCGACTAAACACATTCTGCTAAAATCTGAACATGGATACGAGAAATTCACTCCCCGTACTTGAATCAAGCCCGCTGTTTGCGGTGCTTTCCCCAGAAGAACGTGCGCTCATTCAGCGCGGTGCCATGGTGCAAACCTACGGCAAACATTCGGTGCTTTACAAACCTGGGCAATTGGCAAACAAAGTTTACTTTATGCTCAAAGGTATTGTAAAGGTGGCTGTTCACGCTGAGAAGAAAGACATCATCAAATATGTAGTGCGTCCTGGCGGACTTTTTGGTGAATCCTGTTTGACTGGCGACAATGTTCGACGTGATTATGCCTATGCTATGGATGATCAGCTTGAAATATTCGAGTTGGACTCCAATGCAGTTCTGGCTGTAATGAAAAGTAATTTCGCTTTTGCCCAGTCACTTTTACATTTTCTGGGGGAACGATTGCGCTACACAGAAAGCCAGTTGGAAAATGTGGTGTTGAAAGATTCACGCAGCCGCATTGTGGAATATCTCCACCAAATGGGTCATGAACAAGGGCGAAAGGTTGGGATGGAAACCTTGGTAAAACATAATATGACACACCAGGATATCGCTGATCTTACTGGTACCAGTCGACAAATGGTAACTGCGGTGCTCAACCAACTGAAACGCTCTAACGTATTGTATTTCAATAGGAAAAAAATTCTTTTTCGCGATTTGCAGTCACTTCCTTTGGGCGTTTGAGATGGCAGGAAATATAGATATTTCGTAAATGTCTATGTGCCCGAATTTTTGAGAATAATTTTGCTTCATACGATAGAATGGGTTTTGTTCGAGCGGCACGCGTAATGCGGAGCCGCTTTTTTTTTGTAAAAATACTGCCATTATTTGCTGAAAAATCTCTAGAGTAAAAAAAATGGGTTTTCTTTGAACAGTCCTTCACCTAACATTTTCGATCATGCACACAAAATCTACCCGACTCTTAGTAGTTCTGTTGTTTTTCTTTGGAAGCATAACAGCTCAAAATTTTTCACTCCCAAATTTTCAGTCTGAATCAGAACGGTTGCTGGTTGCGCCACCTCCCATTCCAATTGGCATCACAACTCCGCCAACCTTGCCCGTCCGTACCATGGCTGAATGGGAAGAATTGCAGGCGGTTATCATCACCTGGATCGGCCATACCACAATTCTTACAGAAATTGTAAGAGCAGCCCGTCTGGAGTGCATGGTCGTGATTTGTTGTGAAAATCAAGCGGTTGTGACACAGGCAAAGAATAAGCTTACAACAAACGGAGTAGATATTTCTACCAATGTTACCTTTTTGATCGCTCCTAATAATTCGGTTTGGGTGCGTGATTATGGACCCAACTGCGTATATGCCAACGATGTGGATTCGCTATATTTTGTGGATTGGATCTATAACCGCCCCGCACGCCCAAAGGACGACACGATTTCAACTACCATTGCTCCATTTTTTAACGCTCCGCTTTACAGCACCAGCGCGGCTCCAACAGATTTAGTAAATACTGGTGGCAATTTTATGTCAGACGGGATGGGAACGGCTTTTTCTTCCAAACTTATTTTGGATGAAAATAAATTTGGAAACCCTTATGGAGTGACCGTAAAAACAGAAAGTCAGATAGACGAAATCCTCTCAGATTTTATGGGTATTGACCGCTACATCAAAATGACTTCGCTGCCTTACGACGAAATTCATCATATTGACATGCACATGAAATTGCTCGATGAAGAGACCTTGATGGTAGGAGAATATCCAACTGGCGTTGCCGACGGGCCGCAGATAGAAGCCAACATCCAATATGTATTGAGCAACTTTAAAAGCTCTTTTGGACAACCTTATAAAGTGGTCCGGATTCCAATGCCGCCGGAAAATGGTCATTATCCAAATTCAAACGGGGATTATCGGACCTATGCAAATGCAGTTTTCGTCAATAAAACCATTATTGTGCCTTTTTATGAGCTACAATACGATACAATTGCTCAGCAAATCTGGCAAAAAACCATGCCTGGTTATAATGTAGTAGGTATTGATTGCAACAGCATTATTGGCCTATCTGGTGCTATCCATTGCATAACCAAGGAAGTTGGGGTCGCCGATCCCTTACGGATTGTGCATCAGCCATTAATTTGCCAGGATAACAGCAATTCGCCCAACAGCTATTCGCTTTACGCAACCATACAGCATCGAAGTGGAGTTGCGGGTGCAATAGTCTTTTATACAACCGATCTTTCATTGCCATGGCAAAGTACCGATATGTGGCAGGGTATCATCCCAAACGGCGACTGGTTTGGGGCTATTCCTGTACAGCCGGCTGGAAGTACCGTTTATTATTATATCGAAGCAACTGCAGTGAATGGGAAAACACTTGTCCGCCCGCTACCTGCTCCAAGCGGCTGGTGGAAATTCTGCGTGACCCAAAGCATTGGTACGAAAGAACTTGGGGTGGCTGAGCTGCTTGATATTTATCCCAACCCGGCTTCATCCATTACGGTTATTCCTGTTAATTCCTCTGTAAAAACAGGAGGTAACATTTTGATTTACAATAGTTTGGGGCAAATGATGCAGGAGGTGTTTTCAGGAGAAATACCATCGGGGAATACCAATTATTTCTTGGATGCGGGGCAATTGGCTGCCGGCACCTATTTCGTCAGATTGCAAACGGGTGGGCAAGTGAGGATGAAAAAATTGGTGGTGCGGTAGGGTAGGGGAAGGGCTCAGATTGGAGGTGCGACTTCAAGTCGCACCTCCAATCTCAGTCAATGTTTTCAAGCCACCAAGTGAGTAGAAAACCAATTTACAGTCAATGGAAGCCAAAAAAAATTTTACTTTTCCAACTCCTTTACCCGTGTCTCCAGCACTTCCAGCCGAGACAAGAGATGGTCAAACACACCTTTTCCGAGATCCTATGCTTGGTTGACCACGATGCCATCTCGCTTGGCTTCATGTACGATGTTTTGAAGAGGTACTTGTTCCTTTGCCATTTCATAGATAAGGGTGAGGTCAACCTTGTAAATGCTGGCAAAGTGCTCCACCTGTTCTGCGGTGATGCGCGTCTTGTCTGCTTCAATATTCCGAAGCGTACGATCATCAACATGCACGAGTGCGGCGGCTTCTTTTTGGCTTAGCCCCTTTACGAGGCGGACGGTTTTGAATGCTTTTCCAAAGTTCATAAGAGGAGGATTTTGACTGCAAGGTAAAGTGGTTGACAGATTTCCTTCCGCTTTTTACGTTAATTCGCCCGTTTTTGTCATAAATTCTTCCTTTGTTTGTTGAAGATTAGGGGAGTATATTTGCAGTAGGTTTCTGACATCTCCACGCTCACCAAATTTTATCCGATTATGAAAAGAATAGCAATTCGCTTCTTTTTACTTTTATTATCGCTCATCCTGATTGGACTTGTCTCATGTGCGAAAAAAGACACAGTCATTAATGGTACGATTACAGATGCGAAAACAGGAATGCCCATTGAGGGAGCAACAATATTTTATGGGGTCTGGGATGGTGGCCAGGCTACAGGCACGGACGAAAAAAAAACTGGGATAGATGGAAAATTCACAATTGTAATTGCCTATAGCGAGAACTTTTCTGGCCTTACGATAAAAAAAGGGGGGTATGCAACGAAATTTGGGTTTGGCATGCCTTACAAAAGCGGCTTAGTTAATAATCTGGATATAAAAATGTACCCTCGAGATGCTACATTGCGCATGGTTTATGAGAATAGTTCCAATATTGAAAAATCAATTTTCTTGCAAGCGCAGAGCAAAACCTTTAATGAAGAATATGGTGTACTACCCTACATCATAACGCAGCCCTATCCTTTTGTTTGTCAACCTAATAACAAAGATACTGTAGATTATTTCTTTACATCTGACGAACAGATAAATCTGTACTGGGCTTTTAGTTACTACGAAAAGGCTTCCCAATCTACATTTAAGGACTCTTTATATCTTAGTAGAGGAGACACTGCAACTTATAGCATCACCTTCTGAGGTATTCCCGCTATCAAAATTTGAATTTACATTTTTATCAGGGCATCTGATGAATTGCATTTGTCGTGTCCAAAGCAAGAATTTCTCAATAAATATTTCAATTATGTATGTAATTCCCCACATTAGGGCAAGATTGACTTGCCTATTACTCACTTTCCTATGCCATAATGGTATATCACAACAATGCTCTCATGAAGCACTGACTGCCAAATATTGGCAGTATAGAGAGAACTTCAATAAGCATTTCATCATGAATGATCGCAAACCAGAGGGTTGCATTGGTAACGGTATCACAAGAAATGAAAGTGAGAATGCGAACCTTAGCTGTGGAACTGATTTACTCCACGGATACGGCTTACCAGCAACAAGTATTTGGATGGAGCCAAATGGTGGAACTGGAATGATTGACAGAAATGAACCTGTTCTTGATCCAACTTGGTATAACCCCAATTGCGCCAATTATGACGGTGATAGCACTATTAACGGGACCAGTTTTGCAGGCAACCCTGCTGGCAACGACAAACACAATTACCTCGAATACGGCTCCGAAACCCCGCACCAAATGGGCTGGCATTTGGTTACACTTGCTACTGAGTACGAGTTGTTGAGGCTAAACGGGCAGGTAGCGGAAATGCAACGTACATTGGAGGACATTTTCCTTGCATTGCAAGCCTACCGCCGCCTGGACATCACCGCAAATTGCCTTGTAAGAGATAGATACGACGAAATCACAAATGGCTTTGAGACAAGCGCATGTGCCATGCAGTCAGGATTTGGTTGGGATGAAGGCATCTGCTTGTGCATGGAGAAATACCACAACGCACAATGCAAAGGATTGATAGGAGACTCCAAATGGCATTTTGACATTCCCTGCAAAACAAATTGTCCATGGACACCCGATTTGAGTGGATACTCTGGCTTTTTTATTAGGGAAGATGCAGTTCAAGAACAAGAAAAGTTGCACGATCCATCCGAAGACAGGTGGAACATTGACCTTGTAGGTGGTGCATTCGCGATGTCTCAAAGCCCGCCCTGTGATTCAAATTTCAGCCCTGCCTGCTATAATGAAAAAAATACCAATTTCTTGAGCCACGATCAGATGTTTTCATTACTGATGGGCCTGGCTATGGTGAAACTATATATCCCTCCATATGCAACTGTTACTACTTGCAATGGTACCGTTTACCACCCCTTTGATATTGTCCAAAAAATAGCTGAAGGCCTGCTTAATTTACCCAACAACCCTGCGCGCCATATTTTTTGGCCAGGTTCGCCAGATGATGATTGTTGTTACAAACCAATTAAGTTTGGCGAATGCGCAGGCGGAAATCTTTTTTTGAGTTATGGCGGGATTGAGTATATGTACAACTATATCAACGAAGGAGCTGATGATGTGCCTGTGGGAATTGACCGATGGAAATGGAGTAAATTGTCAGACCGTACTTTTTTTGCAACGGCAATGAGTATCGGATTTGACATTGGGGACTATGGTTCTCAAATCGCAAAAAACAGAATTATCAATGCTTGCATTGATGATAAATTGGAAATCCTCCTGCTGATGAACGATCTGCTACACCCAGAAGAACCGAATTTAATGGATGATGAAGCAAGGGAAGACCTAAAGAATATGTTCGAGCAAATGCTTTGCGACGCACCCTGTGAAGGTGTCTGCTACAAACCAATAGGGTACGACAATCGTAGTGATGATTGGCCAGACCTTGACTGTGCTAATACCCCGCATTGGATTGGCCAACGATGGGAGGGGTATGGGTACCCGCCTCCACCTGACAGGTGGGATGAAAGAAAGCCTCGTCAATATAATGGCCTGGATTTTATGGCTCTCTATAACACCTATATGCTGCGCTTCCCAGAGGAAAGGACACCTTATTACAACCCTAAAAGACCAGAACTTGTAAACGGAAGTCTGCCAAATGAGGACAAAATTGAAGGCCCAACTACACTTTGTCCTGGGCAGACGAGACTTTACAGCCTGAATCCCGCTCCTACTCCCGCTCCATCGTTGACATGGGAAGGCAGTTCTAATATCACCCTTTCAAGCACAACCAGTAATCCGGCATCAGCTACCGCAATGACCCCTTATTCACCTTCATATATTGCTGTGTCATTTCAAGACACTGTTCAAAAACAACAGTATTACAATGGAATTGCACAATCAACAGGCGGCTACATGGCATACGATTCAATAACTGAAACATATACCTACATTCCACCTCAAAACACAACCATAGATGACCAATGTGACTTCTCTTACCGCAAGCATATCGTCAGCGAGGCCCCTAACTATAACATCGTTCCAGACATAGACCCTTACGAATGGCGATTTTATGCGGAGGCTTCTGGAGATTTACCAAGCGGGGTAGATTATTTTTGGCAGGTTTCAGATAGTTACACCGGAGCGAGCATGAGCGGAATTCAAAGTGCCATTAGCTTTGGAAGCCTGATCACGATTGACGACCCAAATGCAAGTGGGATTATTACTATCAATCTGCTCATCCATACGTTATGTGGTGAACTGAACAAAACCTTGGAGGTTCCATACACGCTTTGTGGAGGCGGCGGCACCCATCAACGACAAATCATGATTAGCCCCAATCCTACTCAAAACCAAATTTCAGTGAGCATTATCCAAGACCAATCGGAGGATTTTGTTACCACTGACCCCAATGGCGTACGTCTTCGTGTTTTTCCGACTAGCGGCGGCTCCACGGCACTAATGGACACTTACCTTTCTGCTAATGGGCAGTATATCAATGTTTCTTCCCTGCCGAATAGCATCTATCAAATTAGGGCATCTGCTGCTGACCTTGTTCCTATTCAAGCAAATTTTGCCATTGTACGTTAATCTCTCTCACTAAAACTTTTTTATGATGAAAAATATTAAACTCTTCCTTCCTGTTCTCTTTATACTTTGCTCCTTCTGTAAAAAAGACAGCCCTATTCAAGTTGAACAAATCCTTGTGGATGGCACTTGGTATCAAAAGGCATACCTTACAGATGACGATGGTGACGGTGTTTTTACCGATGCCTCCCTTCCTTGTCAATATGACGATGGCTGGAAATTCACCTCTGACAACAAGTTTGAGCTTCGAGATGAGGTTGAATACTGCGATACAGATGTGGATTCTGTATTTGTCATCCCCGGCACATGGCTGTTACAAAATAATGAGACAGAAATCCAGATTGAAATTGGAGGTGGTTTTCTAATTCTAGACTGTCATATTCATTCAATCAATGACACGCTGCTGGAATTGAGGCTTTATAACGATCCCGTTACGCAAGCACCTCCAGAAGAGCGGTTTGTATTGAGAAGGTAATAAAAGAGGGCTGTCACATCGTTGTGTCAGCCCTCTTTTTTCCCGTTTGAAAATCCTCAATCAATCACCTTGAACCCCGCATACTTCCACAAAGCCTTCGGCAACCGAATACCCTCAGTCATTTGATTGTTTTCTAACAATGCCGCCACAATTCTGGCCAGTGCCATGGCTGATCCATTTAGTGTGTGGGCCAATTCAGTTTTGCCGTTTTCGTCCCTGAAACGGAGTTTGAGGCGGTTGCTTTGAAAGGTTTCAAAACAGGAAACTGAACTCACCTCCAGCCAGCGTTTTTGAGCGGCCGACCACACTTCAAAATCGTAGGTTTTTGCCGAAGCAAAACCCATATCGCCTCCGCAAAGGAGCAGGATTCTGTAGGGCAGTTCAAGCTTGCGCATGATTCTTTCCACATGCAGTACCATGTTTTGAAGGGCTTTGTAGGATTGATCGGGATGCTCGACCCGCACTATTTCTACCTTGTCAAACTGGTGGACGCGGTTCAGTCCACGCACATGAGCACCATAAGAGCCCGCTTCACGGCGAAAACAAGGCGTATAGGCAGTCATTCTGACAGGAAAATCTTTGAGGGAAAGAATTTCATCGCGCATGATATTGGTTACAGGCACTTCTGCGGTAGGAATCAGGTATAAATTGTCCACAGCGCAGTGGTACATCTGTCCTTCTTTATCGGGTAATTGGCCGGTGCCACGTGCAGAATCTTCATTTACCAGGTGAGGCGGGGCTATCTCTTCGTAACCTGCCTTGACGGCTTCGTCCAGAAAAAATTGAATGAGGGCGCGTTGTAAGCGAGCCCCTTTGCCTCGATAAACCGGAAATCCGGCGCCTGTAAGTTTTACGCCCAATTCAAGATCGAAAAGATTGTATTTTTTAGCAAGTTCCCAGTGGGGGAGTGCGTTTTCCGGAAGTGCTGGAAAGGCTTTAGTCCAGTCTTTTGCAACCTTATTGTCCTCGGGTGTTTTGCCTTTCGGTACGCTTTTGTGCGGGGAGTTTGGCACCGAGTATAGCATCTCATCCAGTTGACTTTTAAGGAGATCCATGCGTTCTTCGAGGTCTTTGCTTTTTATTTTAAGCGAAGTTACCTGCGTTTTTAGCACCTCGGCCTCCTCTTTTTTACCTTGACCCATGAGCGCACCGATTTGTTTGGCCAGGCGGTTCCCTTCGCCAAGGGAGTCGTCAAGTTCTTTTTGTGTAGTACGTCTGGCATCATCGGTTTTGATAATTTGATCAATCACCTTGATTTGTGCAGCCGTCCAGTTTCGTTTGCGGAGGCCTGCCACAATTCGTTTTTTCTCCTCTCGGATTACTTTAAGTTGGAGCATATATTTCAGAATTTCTATTGTTTGCTTAAAAAAAACGCCACAAGATAGAGCGAATTTAAAAACAGGCTTATCTTTGCAGCGTTCGATTCTAGAATCGAGGCCTTTGTATTGTATTGTAGGCCTGTATAACCTTCTCATTTCCTTGCTGTATTAGGTATTTACATTGCCTGTTTTCTTAAGTCTTGGAGGCTTTTTTAACATCCACCAGTCTGTTTTTCATCTACGCACTGTTCCCGAGCAACCGATCACTTGCCGTTCTTGGCAGGCGTTTTTGCAAATAGTTTTTCATCATTTTCTTTTCAAATATGGTGTCTTGATGTGTCCGACCTTTTCGGATGATGTACTTGCACCTTGACTATTCAATCACATTCCCACCGCTGTGCGCGTATCCTTCGAACCCACCGCTCCGGTATCGAACCGCGCCAACACACAATTTTAACTTATTTTCATCCCCACTCATGTACGACATTTTGCAGCTTAACGACAAGCTGGTTACCGAGCTCAAAGAAATCGCCCAAAAACTTGGCGTAAAGGGCATCGCCAAATTTTCCAAACAGGATTTGATTTATAAAATCCTGGACGAACAAGCGCTTGCAGAAAAAACTGCGACAAACCGGGTAGTTCCAATTGTTGAAGAACCAAACCCTCAAACCGGCCGCCGTGCCCGAAAAGTGAAAGATTCCGAGCCTGCCTTGAAGGAAAAGAAAGCACCAGCCGAGCCACCTGCATCAAAACCTACTGCTGCCCCCAAGTCAGCCCCAGCCAGTCGGGCAACAGATCCAGACGGCAGCCGCGACAAAACTTCAGTTCCTCAAATCAAAAAGGAGGCAGGAAGTCCTGCCAACCCTGAAAACAAGCCAGAGCAGTTCCAGGCACCTCGTCGGGGTGACCAAAACGAAAGATCAGCCCATCGAGATCAAAACCGTCCGGTCCCAAACAAAGATGCTTCACAAAACCGCCGTGATCAACCACAACAACGGGTAGAAGGTCAAGGACGTAGTCGTGACCGATGGGAGGACCGTCGTGACCGGCGTCAACGTGAATGGGAGGATCGCCGCCGTGACCGTCCTCAACACCAACGCCCACCTGGCCAGCCAGGCCTATTTGATCCCGAAGCTGCCAAACTTCAAAACCTTGAAGAAGAATTTGTGGTTCCTGTAAACGGCAGTGATGATGAAGAAGACGTTGTGCCTATGCATCGTCCATTTGCACCGCTTGTAGGCCAACCCGAACCAGGGCAGGAGCAACAGGCGCAAATCGCCCCTTCAGAGCCCGTGGAAGTTATGCCGCCAACCGTTCATCGGGAACGGTTTGATGTTGAGCTCGATGGTATAGTAGAAGGTTTGGGCACCTTAGAAATGATGCCTGATGGTTATGGATTCCTTCGCTCTCCGGACTACAATTACCAAACCAGCCCTGACGATATTTACGTTTCGCCTTCTCAAATCAAGCTTTTTGGACTGAAAACAGGCGATACTGTGCGCGGCGCCATCCGCCCACCTAAAGAAGGCGAGAAATATTTTGCACTTCTGAAAGTGGCAAAAATAAATGGCCTTGATCCTAAAGACGTTCGTGACCGTGTTCCTTTTGATTATCTCACACCCCTGTTCCCAACCTCCAAGTTTACGCTTTTAACCAGTCCTACCGGACGGGATTTTGGCAACCGGATCATTGACCTATTTACACCGATAGGAAAGGGGCAGCGTGGATTAATTGTCGCACAACCAAAAACTGGTAAAACGTTCTTGCTCAAGGACATAGCCAATGCCATCACAAAAAACCACCCGGAGTGTTATGTGATTGTCCTGCTTATTGACGAGCGCCCGGAGGAAGTGACGGATATGCGGCGCAATGTTAAGGCTGAGGTGGTGGCTTCAACTTTTGACGAATTGGCCGAAAACCATGTGCGCCTTGCAAACATTGTTTTGGAAAAATCCAAACGAATGGTTGAATGCGGACACCATGTGGTAATTCTGCTTGATTCCATCACTCGTATGGCACGCGCCTACAACACAGTTGCTCCTGCCAGTGGCAAGGTACTTTCGGGTGGTGTGGAAGCGACTGCCCTGCAGCGGCCCAAAAAATTCTTCGGTGCAGCGCGCGCCATTGAAGACGGTGGTTCGCTTACCATATTGGCCACAGCGCTCATTGATACAGGCTCAAAAATGGACCAGGTAATATTTGAGGAATTCAAGGGCACTGGCAATATGGAGTTGCAACTGGATCGCAACCTCGCTAACCGCCGTTTATATCCAAGCGTTGACCTCACCAAGTCAAGCACCCGCCGGGAAGATTTGCTTTTGGACAAAGATACCCTTCAACGGATGTTCATCCTGCGCAACCACCTCGCGGATATGAAGCCAGAAGAAGCCATGGAATTTGTTAAAAAGCAAATGATGCACAGCAGCAGCAATGACGAGTTTTTGGCTTCGATGAACCGATAGTAGGCGGTTACGCTCAGAATCAATTGTGGGAGCCAGGCGTAAACCTTTGCGCAGTACCCAATCAGTGTTTTCATAAATAAAGGCCCACCTTACACCTTTGCGGTAGGGCGGGCTTTTTTTATCGAAAAACCTACCGCACATTTTTAGAATCAGCCGAATTCTCAATTTGTGGCACGGATTATGGTTGCAGAAAAATATCAGACAGTAGCTCATTACACAATTCCCTGAGCTTGAATCCGTTTCAAGCTTGTTCCCTGGTTCCAGCAAAAAATATATGTTGCGTCTCCTATCCACCCTTCTTTTTTTTGTGTTTGTGCCCAATTTGGGTGATCGATCGGGGCATCCAGAATTGAAAATCCAGGAGCGGATCCTTCGTGGAATTGATGTATCTCATCACCAAAAAAAAATTGATTGGGATGGCTTGGCGAGCACAGAAACCCTTGATTTTGTTTTTGTAAAGGCAACGGAGGGGCATGATTTTGTTGACAGCCTTTTTTGTCAAAACTGGGAAGCCCTCCACCGGCTTGGCATCCGTCGCGGAGCCTATCATTTTTTCCGCGCCTATGGATGTGGTGATGAACAGGCCAGCTTGTTCTTAAGTAAGGTAGAAATGGTTCCGGGCGACCTTGCCCCAGTTTTGGACCTTGAACGATTAGATGGGATTGCGCCGGAAATAATGGTGGAGGAGGCGCATATTTGGCTTGAAATAGTGGAGGAAAAACTGGGTGTGCGACCGATTATTTATTCCAACCTGCATTTTTACGAGACCTATTTGTCGGGTCATTTCGATGAGTTTCCTGTTTGGATCGCAAGGTATTCAGATAAACAGCCCGTGCTTTCAAATGGCAAAGCCTGGTCTTTTTGGCAATATACGGACTGTGCCTGTATTTCGGGTATAGATGAAAAAGAGGTTTGTATGGACTATTTTTATGGTACGAGCAGCCAATTTGATAAGTTGTCAGTTCCTCACAAAATACCTGCACCAGCAATTCCCTGATACCAGATTTGCCTGATTTATTGCGCAACTGTTGAATCAGTGATAATTACTGTGATTTGCTAGTGTAGTTGTAACTTTTTACAAAATTTATCTGCCCTTTTTCGTTGAATTTCAGCACCATAAACATGGGTTTGAAATTTATGCTGTCTAAGGAATACTGGATATCCAGATGGGCATTGGCTTCGTCATTTGAAAAGCTTATTTCGAGACTATCCAACTTGGCAAATGCACGCGGTTTTTTCTTGAACCAAATTCTTTCAGCTTCCCTTATTTGAGATTTTGAAGCATTCTCAAGATTGACATAATACCAATCCAAGGTATCGGCGTAGTAGGTTTGCAAACTGTCCAATACTTTTTTATTTAGAAAATCAAGGTATTGGATGCTTCGTCGCTCCAAATAATCCGATAAAACCTCTTGAGAATTAAGCGAGTCGATCAGTGATTCTCGTAGATTGCTTACCACGTCCTCCTGCACTTTGATCGCTGCTTTTTCTTTATGATTATTATACAAAAAAAGCCCGATCAAAACCAAGGGTATGACTATGGCAGCAATAAGCCAAAGCTTGGAATTTTTGTCTTTTTGGTCATATTTTTGAAGTAAATCCTCCCAATTTTCGGACTCTTTCATATCAAAGATTCAGATTTTTTTGTACTAAGGACATCAAAGTATTGCGCATTTTTTCTGCCTCCTCTCCTTTGGGCGGTGCATGGGTAATAGCCTGGCACAAGCCTTCGATAAAAACCAATTGCTGGTTTACCTTAGATATTTGCCAGAAAGGAAACAGGGAAAAACTCGACAATGTGCCGCCACCTATGTGAAATAGATTGTTTTGCAGATAAATTCCCAGTCCAATGACACCAATGCCGAAGACTATGACCAGAAATCCGCTTTGCTGGTAAAACGACCGGCCTTTCTGAAGTTTTTGAGCAATCAGAGGCAGCATTTTTTTATGAAAGGAAAAAGGATCATTGTCAGGGGAAGGGTTGGATTCTTGTGGAAGATATTTGTTTTCAAGCCCTTCTTTTTGGGTACTTTGAATAAACCCCAACAAAGCATGGTTGATTTTATTTCTGCCAAGATGAAATGCATCATACTGGAGAATTCCGGCCCTATGATGGCTTTGGAGCTCCGCGAATTGGGATTTTAACAAAATGATTTCTTGCCGGTGACCTGTATCGCGAAAAGCCTCCAACAAAGCATCCAGCGCGGCTTCTGTATTGCCTTCGGCAATGATATCTTCAATGTGTTGAACCTTGAGCATCAAAGCGTAATGAGTTTGATTTAACGAAACAGTTCAATAATATGCGTACAAAGATAACACCAAATTCAAACTCAATAAAGAATTTTCATATTTTAGATAGGCTGGAAAATGGGCGGTGCATGCGTTGAAAAATTTCCATTAGGGCCCAAAAACAATGTGTCTGTTCCTGATTTGGTGTGTTATCTTTGTCGGCTAAAAATTCATTATCCATGAAGTGTTTCCTCCTAAGTATCACGGTTTTCTTGTTTTCTTGCGTTTCAGTTTTTTGCCAGAATATCTCGATTTCTGAAAAAAAACTCTACAAACACGTTGCTTATCTTGCTTCTGACAAACTAAAAGGACGCGGCACGGGAACACCAGAAGAGCTTAAAGCCGCCAAGTACATTGCCAAGCAATTCCGCAATATAGGCCTGGCGCCGAAAGGTGACAACAGCACTTACTTTCACAAATTCACTTTTAAAAAAGCCAGCGACCCACATGGGGGTGTAGATGCAAACTCGAAACCCGTGTCCGCTCAAAATGTAGCTGCTTACCTTGATAACGGGGCGGAATATACCATTGTTATTGGAGCTCACTATGACCATTTGGGCCTCGGACATGACCACAATTCCCTGGATGCCAACCCAACGGGGAAAATCCACAATGGCGCAGACGACAATGCAAGCGGCACCGCAGGTGTTATCGAACTTGCCCGGTTCCTTGCAAAAAATGACGTAAAAGAGCAGCACAATTTTCTTTTTCTCTGTTTCTCAGGAGAAGAACTTGGCCTCTACGGCTCAAAAAAATATACGGAAACCCCAACCATCGACCTTGGAAAAGTGAGTTTCATGATCAATATGGACATGATCGGTCGACTCAACAAAGAGAAAAAAGTAGTGGTTGGTGGCGTAGGCACAGCTCCAGATTTTGTGCCGACCTTAAAAAGCCTGAAATCCGACCTGGGCATGAAACTTGACAGTGCCGGGGTTGGACCTAGCGATCATACTTCCTTTTATTTGAAAAATATTCCGGTGCTTTTCTTTTTCACGGGCCAACATTCGGACTATCATAAACCTACAGATGATATAGAAAAAGTAAATTTTCCTGGAGCAGTCCAGATCATATCAACCATTGCAGAGATCATTCAAACCCTTGACAAGCAACCCAAATTGAAATTCCAGGAGACAAAATCCAAAGAAAACAACAATGTAAGTTTCAAAGTAACCCTTGGTATCATGCCCGACTATACCTGGGACAGCGAAGGGGTACATGTTGATGGGGTCACGGATGGCAAGCCAGCTTCAAAAGCAGGCATGCTAAAAGGCGATATCATATTAGGCCTTGGAGATATTGCGGTGAAGTCCATCCAAGACTATATGAAAGGGCTTTCGATGTTTAAAAAAGGGGATACGACCACTGTGAAAATCAAACGGGGAACTGAGGAAATGGTGCTGCCTGTAACATTTTAAGCGGACTGTAGTCCGCCCTACTTAAACCGTATTGCCCGCACCGGAGCAATCCCCGATACCATCAAAGAAGGCAATACAAGGAACAGCAACGTAATCAGCAAGGTGCCAAGATTTATACCAAGTACTGTGAGCCATTCAATTCGTACCGGAGCATAAGCCAGATAATAGTCCGCTTCGTTGAGCTTGATCAAGTGGAAGCGGGCTTGCAGCCAACAAAAACCCAGGCCGATTAGGTTTCCCCAAAACATGCCGTTTAACGTGATAACGGCTGCGTGGTACAAAAAAATGGATTGAATGCGCGCATTTTCTGCCCCTAGCGCCTTGAGAATTCCGACCATCGTGCTGCGTTCAAGCACCAGTACCAATAATGCTGTGATCATGTTGATAATGGCAACTGCAAGCATAAGCACCAGAATTACGATTTCATTGTAGTCTTGCAATTCTAACCATTCAAAAATGGATGGAAATTTTTTTCTAATGCTCACCGAAAGGAGATTGTCAGGCAAGACCTCCTGGTAGATGTAGTCGTTGTAGATTTCAAGGTCGCGCAAATCGTCGAGCCAAATTTCAAATCCTGCCACCTGGTTATTTTGCCATCCGAGCAGGTTTTGAACCTGGCGTATGTCGCAAAGTGCAAACTTTCGATCATATTCCTCCAGTCCCGTTTTATAAATCCCGCAAATTTGGAACATCCGCCTCGTCTGGTCTCGCTCTTTCACAAAATGCACAATGAATTTATCGCCCACACCAACCTGAAGCCGGTCGGCTGTTTGGCGGCTAATGATGATTTCGCGTGAATAGGCGGTGTCAGAAAGTGTGATGGGCTTACCTTCGAGCAAATATGGCTGCAAATTGCTCCAATCAAAATCTTTTCCGATGCCTTTAAGCAATATTCCCTCAAGGGCCGTTTTGGTGCGGATAATCCCTGGCTTGTGCGCGAAAACCTGGATGTGCCGGATACCACCGTGTGGAGGTTTGCCCTCCCATTCCATTTGTTCCAGCACGGATTGGGAAATACTGCGCACGGTATCCAGAGCGGGATAAAAATCCTGGGCTTGATCTATAGGCTGTGGCTCGAAAGAAAGCGAATAAGCCGTATCTGAAATATGAATATGACCCCAAAACTCAAAGATCTTTCGGCTTATTTCGCTCTTGAAGCCGGAAATAAGTGCTGAAGAGGCGATCATTACCGCCACGCTTAGGGCTACCGCCACTACTGCAATGCGGATTATAAGCCTGGAAAAACTTTTTCCACCAGAAAAAGCAATGCGACGGGCAATGAAAAAAGATAGGTTCATGTGATGGGTGAATGCCAGACCCGATTTCGTCGGGGCTTCGGCGGGTAAATTGGTGGGCTTAAAAATAGGATCCCTGCAAATGTATCTCGGTGGGAAGCAAACAGACAAATTTAGCAAATCAAAAACCTGCAAACCGTTTGTTTGTTTCCCTGCCTACATCACATGGTCCATCTAGAATTTTTAAAACAAAGTATGATCAGAAATTTGGAGGGTACATGTTGAGCAATGCCGATCCATTAAAAATTTATATGCGAAAATCCATTTTGCCCTTTTACGAGGTCCCTCAATTGTCTAAGGCAGACCTGGCCTATGTAACAAACGACAGCCGTTTAAAACCATTTTATGCATATCCTCCAAGCATTGATTCTTTCGGGCAAATAATTCTTGAAAAGGCAAGCCTTAAATACCCTCGGGCCGATTTGGTTTTAGTGCTGAAAAACCAATACCAAAACCTTCCCACCAACTCGAAGGTGGATCAAAACATAGCAGATTTGGGTTTTGAAAATGCTTTTACTATTGCAACCGCCCATCAACCCAGTTTGTTTTTGGGGCCGCTCTACTTTGTTTACAAAGCCTTGACAGCCATCAATTTAGCGGAATCATTGGAAAAGCGCTTAGGTGGCAAGCAGCGTATTGTACCGATATTTGTATTAGGCAGTGAAGACCATGACCTCGAAGAAGTTAACAAGGCCCACTTATTTGGGAAACAAATAATCTGGCAGCCTAACGAGTCAGGGCCGGTAGGGAGCATGTCCACCGAAAGCCTTGCATTGGTTCTTGAAGAGATGGCCGCCATTTTAGGTGAAAGTGAAGCGGCTAAGGCCCTTCTTGCGAGCGTGCAAAAGTGTTACACCCGTCAAGGAACCTTTGCCGAGGCTACACAGGCCTTGCTTCATGAGTTTTTCGGAGAATTTGGGTTGGTGGTTTTGAATATGAACAATGTCAGTCTGAAACGACATTTTATACCAGTCATGAAGACCGAACTGCTGGAGCAGCCTGCCTTTCAACTTGTAAATGAAACCATTGGGCGACTGACAGAATTGGGCTTCAAAGCACAGGCATCGCCCCGCGAGATAAACCTTTTTTATTTAATGCAGGGTACTCGAGAGCGCATTGTTTTGGAGGGAGGGGCGTACAAGGTCTTGAATACGCAATTGGTTTTTTCGGAAGCGGAGATATTAAAAGAATTGGAGACCCACCCCGAGCGTTTTAGCCCCAATGTAGTGCTGAGGCCTTTGTATCAGGAAACCATCTTGCCCAACCTTGCCTATGTTGGCGGCGGTGGGGAATTGGCTTATTGGTTGGAACGCAAATCGCTCTTTCAACATTTTGGATTGCAGTTCCCAATGCTGGTACGGCGGCACTCGGTGCTTTGGCTTGACCGGGATGCTGGAAAAAAATTAAAAAAATTCGGTTTTTCTCCATCTCAATTTTTTGCTGAAACCGACGCGCTAGTCCGCCAATATGTAGAACAAAATGCCTCCGGGGAGATGAGTTTAGAATTGGAGATCAGCGAATTAAAAGGGATATTCGAACAAATTGCGGTAAAAGCTATGGCGGTAGACCCTACCTTGGAAAAGGCCGTGCTGGCAGAGTCGGTTAAAGCAACAGGAGGTCTAAAGCAGTGGGAAAACCGCCTGATCCGTGCAGAAAAACAAAAGCACGAAACGACCTTGGGTCAAATTCGCGCTTTGAAGGAAAAATTATTCCCATCGGGTGGTTTGCAGGAGCGTCATGATAATTTCCTGCCCTATGTTTTGAAATATGGATCGGGTTTTATTGCCTCTTTGAAGGAGCATTTTGACTCGTTTGATCCGGGATTTATTGTGTTGGAAGAAGATTAAAATCCCCAGAGATTTCTTGTAAAGCCAAAGATAAGCACGGCAAACAAGGTCACTAATGTTGCACGATATCCGTACCATCGGCGACGGATGGGAATTTGCCTTCTTCCCCAGGCTGTATATTCCAAAACAAGTCCCAAAAAAACGTAAGGCAAGGCCAGTACAAATAGAAAATTTACACGGAAGGCCCCCAGGAAATCACCGTGCAACAAATGGTGTATGGCCCTTTGGGAACCACAACCCGGGCATTTCCAGCCGCTCAACCATAAAAAGGGGCACTTTGGGAAGAAATGACTGTTCGGATCCAGAAAAAAATATACCACAAGCAAGCCTACTGCCAAAAGTGCCCCGGAATAATTAATAATCTTGAGTGTCAAGCCCTCCATTTTTAGCTGCAAAAAATAGCATGGCCACCAGGAAAAGCAAGTACAGGCCAATACAAACAATGCCAACCCAAAAACCGATCATAGTCCACTTTTTGGCCTCGGCAGAGGCGCGCTCGGCACCGTCGTGGTCGCCAGTATTGAAAGCAGATTCGACTTTGGCTGCATGAATGATACCGACGATACCAAATGGCAAACAGCATAAAATAGTAACCAGGATGGATTCAGCCAACCAGGTTTTTGGTGGTGTGCTTTGAATGGGTTGGTCAAGCATAAATTGAGAAGCAAAGTTTGTTAAATGATAGAGATTGGTGTGCGGCAAATGTACCTTGAAATGTATTAATCACCTATTTAGTTCCAAATAGCTGCCCGAAGGGCCAAAAGTTTTTTCCGATCGGGATGATATTCCGATTTTTTAGCAGAAATCCAGCGAAAAAGAGATTCAGTCCAAAATTTATAAAGCCAGGTTAAGAGCGGCAACAGCCAGGCCAAGGTAACCAGGCTTGAAATATTGGCAAAAAGCCCTGTGATCATTAATCCTAACACATAAAACCCGCCAATAAACAGTGTCAAACCCATAAAAATACTGGTATAATATTCAGGCTTTTTTGCGACCCTTTTGGTAATACTGGCAACAAACCAGCGCAATGGCCAGGAAAGCGTAAACCCTAAAAAGGCTAGAGGGGCAGTTATAATAAGAAACAGAAGCAGGTCTGCCTTTCCATATTTTAGCTGAACCAGGCCCTCATCACTTAAGCCAGATATGTCGAGTTTATTAAAATAATCATCCACCCTTTGTTTGAGACTGATTTTCTTCCCTGGTTCCAGCGAATTAATGTGATCCAGCACTTTTTTTTCGCCCCAGAAACGGGCAGTTTGATGTTCTACTACAGGAAGTAGGTTAGCTGGATGGTCATTGCGCCAAAGCATCAGAAGTTTTTCGGCAAGGGCATCATCCTCTGGGGAGTCAATGTGGTAACAAATTGATTTTAAGGCAGTATGAATTTCTTGACACAGCTGGTTGATTGCAATATTTGGATTTTGCTCATAAAGGGGCCAGTAATCCTTGATATAAATTGGTTTTCCAACTATAATTTTCGCTTCATCACGAACTAGAGCACCATTAATGTAATTGCAACCCACCGGCACAATCTGTAGGTCTTCTTGTCGGCTCCGTTCATAGGCTCCGAATGCAATCCTGGCAATACCCTTTTGAGGAGGTAGCACACGTTTGTCCAGATGGTGTTCACCTTCTACAAAAACGTTGATCACTACTCTGTCAAGGAGTTTTTTCTGACAAAATTCAAATACTTCGTCGTTGCGATCGTGGCCTTGATAGCCGTCCCGTTTGCGAAAAACGGGGAACATGTTAAAACTTTCCATGATTTTTCGGAATAGTGGTTTCCGAAAAACATCTCCTCTGGTCATGTTAAAGACTGGAGGGTCAAAAAAAATACAAAAAAAGATGGGGTCAATAAAGGCAGTAGGGTGGTTTGCGGCGATCAAGGTAGGCGTGTTGGGCTTTACGCCATGTCGGTTGTGCAGATAAATCTTGCGAAACAACAACCGATACACCACATGAACGAATGGGGCCAATATTAAATATAACCAACCTGTGCTCTGGCGAGCATATCTGTAATTCATGCCACAAAAGTAGCAAGTTCCTTGTTCAGGATCGAAGCTTTGAACTGGCTAGATGACAAGATTTTCAGGTTTGGCCATTGGATTTTTCTTCAAAAAGCGCCAGAATAATATTGCCCATGTATACGCCTAAAGCAGATTCAACCAACGTAAGGAACATGGTCATGTCCTGGAAGTTCAAGATATTGGGTGCCAAGGCTTTAGCAGCGATCAGGGTGAGTACGATCACAAAATGGCCGTTTACCAGCCATTTGACCAGACTATTGATGGGGGTAGCATTTTGTCCGTTCAGGTTTGGTTCGGTGATGCTTCGCCCAATGAAACGAAAAACAGCACCACCATAAAGGGCCGTAACAGGTGCAAGAATTCCCATGAGTGAGGTAAATTCTTCAAAATCAAAGCCGCGCATTACATAAAGCACACATGAAACCCCAATGAGCGCAAAATGATATATCAATATCAACCTTGCGATACGGGTTCGAGGAGGGAGTGGGGCGGCTTCGGAAGCCGGAGCCTTTGAGTTGGTTGTTGCGTCAGAAGCCATCGTGGCCATAATCGTTGAGTTGGTGGAAATCATCCTTGGCGAAGGTAATCCAACATTTTTTTAAACATCCGTTTTTGATATTCATCCAGATTGGACTTATAATGAAGTTCCATGTCTTTATAGTCGTTTTTTCGGGGAGGGAAAAGGATGCCAGATCCGTATTTACCTTGAAACTCCCAGGAAAGTTCTACGTCGTCGCCTTTCTGTAGTCCTTTCACATAAATCCGGTGATATTCAAAAAAACCATCGGGACAAATTTCATAGTTCAGGTGGGTAACTTCCAAAACAAACTCGTCGTATGCAGTGTAGGAACTATCTACTCTCGCCCGCCACAATACCGGAGTCCCTTTGTCTTTATAGTTGCTAACGAGCCAACGCCTTGCTTTGGTACATACCTGACCAAGGTTTTTCCCGCGAAGCAGGGTGATATTATCCCCAGAGTTAATGCCTTGCATTGAATTTGGCATATTTATTTCCAACACGGCCCCAGAACGAGTATTGCGTTCTTCTACAGGAATACGTCCGTTTCGACTGTAAATTTTTGCCTGAAAATGAGCCGGGTCGTGACATCGGACAATTACTTCAGCCTGACCCTCGTGGATTTCGGCGAGAAAAGCCCATTTGTGCAATAGCCGCTCATGGAACAGTTGGCCATTCAACAGGCGGTTTGCTTTTTCAAGCCTTTGCCATGCGCATTGCAAAGAATCACAGGTGTGCCTGCCATTAAAGGTTGGTTTTAAAAAGAGGGTCACCTTTTGAGCGTACACCGATATACTGTCCGCTCTGAGGATATGCCCTAGCTGGTTTTGACGCAGCCAGGTATTGAACTCAGTCTTTTTCTTTTGGAAAAAGGCTTTGTCTGCCCTTAAATCTTGTGCGTTAACGGCAAAGGAAGGGAGCAGGAATACAAGAAAGATTACCCGAAAGGGGCGAGGAGCCATCGCAGATTTTTTTGTTGTGCGGATTGAAAGACGTAGGAAGCTGAATCTTATTTTCAAAGGATTTACCTTTTAACTTTTTAAAACTCAGTACTATATTAATTTTTTGAAACTCTATGGCTTCAAGTTCTTAATGTTAATTTCATATTGCTTTCCTTTGCATGAATTCAGGAATGAAGCACCTGAACAGTCTGAAGCATTTTATCACCAAACCTATTCTATTATGTTACAACGTTTACTTGGCGTATTGACAGTCGTTGTGCTGTCAGCGCACACCCTTTTTGCCCAGGTAACGGGTGCCACCGTCACAGGGCAAATTACCGATGACGGAGGCGAAGGGCTTGTTGGTGTGACCATTGTGGCCACCCATACTCCTTCCGGCACCAGTTATGGCACGATTAGCCGTAGTGATGGCCGCTACACATTGGCCAATCTTCGCGTGGGTGGTCCGTACAGTATTTCAACTATCTATACGGGCTATGAAAGCAAAAAAACTGAAGGCTTGATGCTTTCCGTTGGCCAGAAACTTCCGCTTGATGTTTCACTTAAAGCAGCTTCCACTACGCTGGGAGAAGTGGTGGTTATGGCGAAGAGCGACCCCGTGCTAAACTCGGAGCGCACGGGCGCATCTACGAACATCAGTCGGCAGCAGATAGCGAATCTACCAACCATCAGCCGTTCAGCAGCCGACTACACACGGCTTAGCCCAATGGCAGGTGAAGGCAATTCGTTTGCCGGACGCAACGACCAGTTCAACAACTTTTCGCTGGACGGCGCGATTTTCAACAACCCCTTTGGTTTGGACGCCGCTACTCCGGGCGGCCAATCTGAAGCTCAACCCGTTTCGCTGGACGCAATTGACCAGATCCAGGTCGCCTATGCGCCTTATGACGTGACACAGAGTGGGTTCACCGGTGCAGCGATCAATGCTGTGACTAAATCAGGTACCAACACCCTTGGTGGAACAGTTTTCGGTTTTTATCGAAATCAGGATTTTATTGGATCAAAAGTAGATGGGGAAGAGGCTCCCAAAGGTGATTTAACACAGGTCCAAACAGGTTTTAGTTTGGGCGGGCCGATTATCAAAAACAAACTTTTCTTTTTTGTTAATGCTGAGATCGAGCGCCGGAGTGATCTGGGTTCTTCATTCATCGCAAACCGTGGCATGGATGGACCTGGTGTTTCGAGGGTTCTCGCAAGCGACCTGGATGCGGTTTCCACAGCGTTGAAAGGCCTTGGTTATGACCCGGGACCGTATGAAAATTTCACTCTGGATGCGCCTAACATGAAGGGACTGGCCAAATTGGACTGGAACATAAATAACAACCATAAATTCAGCCTGACCTATACCTTTTTGGATGCCTCCAAACAAAAGCCAGCGCACCCATTTGCAATTGGCCGCCGTGGACCAGATTTTACCACCCTCCAATTTCGCAATGCAGGCTATCAGATCAACAATAAGTTGAATCAGGTAATTGGCGAATTGAAATCAAACTTTGGCAGCTCAGCTTCTAATAAGTTCCAATTGGGATATTCGTCATTCAAGGATAGCCGTGATCCGTTTAGTTCGCCTGCACCAACCATTCAGATACTCAAGGATGGCACCCGATATATCATTGCGGGGCATGAACCATTTTCGATCTATAACAACTTGAATCAAGATGTATTACAGATAAACGACAACTTGAATTTCTACATGGGCAACCACACGCTCACGGTAGGGGCGGCCTATGAACAATTCAAATTCGAAAATGCTTTCAATCTTGGGGCATATCCAGGAGTTTTTGGACCAGATTATGTCAGCACCCAGGCATTCCTGGACTCAGTTGGTTCTGGCCAAGTTGCTGCCAACATTGCTGCAGCTAAAGCTACTTTTGCAGCGAACAATCAGGCCCCCCTTACAAAATGGAACTGGTCTTACACCAATGTTGGACAAATCAGCGCCTATATTCAGGACGAGATATCGTTGTTCGACCGGCTGACCTTGACACTTGGCCTGAGGATGGACAAACCCACCTACCTAAACACGGAAGAGAAAATACAAGAAAAAATTGATCCGCTTACTGCACCTGGCGGTTGTTGCTATCAACCCGAAATTCAGTATTATGATGAAAACGGCCAGGATATCAAGTTTGACCATACGCAATTGCCTGATGCAAAACCGCTTTTCAATCCCCGTTTGGGCTTCAATTGGGATGTAAATGGTGACCGCTCGCTTCAAGTGCGCGGTGGTTCTGGTTTGTTTAGTGGACGTTTCCCATTTGTTTGGATCGGTAACCATGTGGCGAATCCAAACTTTTTCTTCTATTGTGTGACACGCCCTGATTTCAAGTTCCCGCAAGTTTGGCGCAACAACCTGGGCGTTGACAAGAAATTTGGCGATGGCTGGGTAGCATCCGCGGATTTCATTTACACGAAGGATATCAATGGTATGATGGTGCGCAACTATGGCCTGAACCTGCCGACAGGTCGTCTCAGCGCCCCTGGGGACAACCGCCCAATTTATACCGATGGTGATCGCGCAAAACACCTGTTTGGAGGTAACACAGACGCATTTGTATTCACCAATACCGATGTAGGCTACTCAGCCAACCTTATGCTTCAACTTCAGCGCACCTGGAGCAATGGTATGTATGCCAGCATTGGCTACAACTACCTCGATAGCCGCGATGCATCATCCATTGAGGCAGAAATTTCTTCCGATGCTTATGACCGCAATCCGGCTTATGGCAATGTGAATCAAGCGGTTGAGGCTCCATCAATTTATGGTTACAAGCACCGCGTAGTGGGTTCGTTCTCCAGGAAATTTAGCTATGGTGGAGCGGATAATAACCGCTTTGGCACTACAGTCGGTTTGTTCTTCCAGTATGCTCAGGGTGGGCGTTTCTCGTACACCTATTCCGGCAATCTCAATAATGATGGCTCCGGCAACAATGACCTGATGTACATCCCAACAGATGCACAAATTGATCAAATGCTCTTTACGGGTGATGCGACTACACAGCGCCAGGCGCTCAAAGAATTCATCGCACAAGATGATTACATGAGCAGCCGCCGAGGCGAAGTGGTTGAAAAATATGGCATCCTAAGCCCATGGTTCAATAATTGGGACATCCGTATTGCACAAGACCTGAACCACAAAGCAGGTTCTAGGACAAATACCCTTCAATTTACGGTGGATATTCTCAATTTCGGAAATCTGATCAGTGACAGCTGGGGCGTTCGCCGCATCCCATCCACAACCCAACCGTTGGGCGTGGTAGGGGTAGATGCAAATGGGGTTCCTACATTTTCGTTCGATACGAATATCAAGGATTCATTTGTACAAGATTTCAGCCTGCTGAGCCGTTGGCAAATGCAGCTGGGCTTGCGGTATAGTTTCTAAATCAAGAGACTAGAAGTTGCACTTTTTTATAAAGTGTCAACTGTTTTTGTATAAAACAAACGAGCCATTCCGATTTTTCGGAACGGCTCGCTGTTTTAGTGCCCATAGTCCAAGATCATTCACTCCCGTCTCAAAGCTTCCACGGGGTCAAGCCTCGCTGCTTTAATCGCCGGATAAGTCCCAAAAATGATTCCGATGATCACTGCTACGCTGGCGATAATAAAAAACGTGTTCCAGGTCAGTACAGCATTAAAAGGCACGTCGGCAAAAAAGCGGATAATAGGAATGGCCGCCATAGCAAATCCTGCCCCCAGCAACAAACCAACCAGGCTCCCGAATGCAGAAACGGTGATGGACTCGGCCAAAAATAACCGACGTATATCTCCTTTTTTTGCGCCCACGGCCTTTCTGAGTCCGATTTCGGCGGTGCGCTCGTTAACCGAAATCAGCAGTACATTCATTACGCCCACACCACCGACCAGGACGGAGAGTCCAATTATCAAGCCCATGATGATGCGAAAAATTAGGAAGCCTTTGGTGGTTTGATCTATCCAAAAGTCCTGGCTGTTAACAGCAAAGTCTTTGTTTTGAACGCCATATTCCAGTTTGAGCCAAGCTTCCAATTGCGCCTTGAGCACGGGTACATCCTCCGTTTTGGCTACTTCAAAAAGCATGGATGGGGGCGAACGGTGTAAATCCTGCTTAGAAAGCAGCGAGATGGGCATAAATGCCATGGGCGGCGAATCCTTTTTCTTGTCTTTTACGACCCCGACAATGCGCAAAGTATGGCCAAGTGCGCTGAAACTTTGCCCAAGTACGGTATTCAGATCCTCCCTTCCAGTGATGAGTTTGGCTAATTGAGTGTTGATCACCGCCACCGGCTCGCGGCCGCTGAATGCCGTGGCAGTGAATAATTGCCCATGGGTGAGGATGGTGTCGCTGGGTGGTTTTTCGGCGATGCATTGGATCATGGCGCCGATGGCTGAATCGCGCCCAATGACCTTTATTTCACGATTGTAACTGTTGTGCAGACTGGCTCGGGTAATGAGCGGAGCATTGGCCCGAAACTTTGCATATCGTTCGTAATCAATCACTTGGAACGTGTCTTTCCGAACCGAAAGATTGTTGATGACCTTATCCGTTTGGGTGTTTACCACAATAGCATTGACGCTGGTCTGGGTGGCGATTTGCTCTCGGGCAAATTTTTCCAAGCCATCAATCAGCGAAAAAGTAGCGACCAGTGCGGCCACACCGATAATAATGCCCAGCACGGAGAGGAGCGTGTGGAAGAGGTTGGCCCGGATATTTTGAATCGCAAGGGCGAAGGATTGCAGGGTGTTTCGCAGCATAGCTTAATTTGTTTTGCTGTGCGAAACAAGGACCCAAGCCATCCAATGCAGACAGTTTTCGATGAAGAACAACCAATTGCGGATAGGATAGGGGTAAGGTCGGATACAATCTCCTTGCCTACATATTTTTCTTGGGCGATTCAGTCCACCATTCTTCACCGCTCCAAAAGGTATCCCAACCAAGGTGACGGTATTTTTCATTGATTTCGATGTCACGTTCACCATAGGAAAAGTCCTCAAGGATGTCGTTCGCGAACCGGAATAAATCGCGAGACCAGATGACCGGTTTTACCGAGCCGGATCTTTTATTGCTCGTCCAATTGCCATCAAAACGATAACCGCAGCCCACAGCCGGACTGTTTTCAGAAAAAAACCAGAGTTGGGCTGAGCCGTCTTCAAGAATTCCCAGGTCCATTTTGAAGGTGCCGGCGAAAACCCCACTGGTATTGAGGCTTTCATCTTCCTTGAATTTGAATTCCCCTCCCAGCGTGTACATTTTCTGATAATTCATGTCGTAGATATCCGCTGTGTCAAGATTTGGGTCAAAGAATTCGCTCATTTCCTTTACTTCTATCAATCCTTCAAAATTGGAAATGGTGTTTTTGAATTTGTTTTTACCCTTAATTGCGTACACCCTGGGATCGTTGACGGTTCGCTCTAATTCTGTGAAAATGAACTCGATGCGATAGCGGTCGGCACCATAGAAGCCATTATCAGGGTAATCTACTTTGAGGATGCTGCCCAGGTCCACATTTGCTAGTAACTCTTTGACAGCATCTTCACCGAGCGGAGTCATCAGGAGTGGTTGGATCGGTTTGGTAGAGTCGGCAAGAAGTGTGTCGGTCGCTTCCTTATGGGTCATCTTGACCAAATCGGTAGGATCGACCGTTACTGCGGCCTGGCTGGTGGCAGGTGGTTTTTGGGGTTGTTGGCACTGCCAAAGCAATGCAGCAAGCAGAAACATCGAAACGAAAGTGCGCATAGGTAATATGAATTGATTGAATTGGTAACCTTATTGCTTGGTTGCTTGAAACGCCATAGCTACCAGCCTCTTCCCGAGGTCGGCGTAAATGAGGCATTCGATGAGCAACAAATTGCCTACCCACGAAAGCCAGGTAACGGTCAGATAGGTCTCAATGGGTTTGGTCTCTAAATAATAGTACATCAGGTAACTTTCCGTGCGCAGGCTCATGGCCGCGAGCGTGATGGCATAACTCCGCAACATCATTTCGGCATGCCGAAGATAGTTTTTTTGTAAAATCTCACGCACTGCCAAACCTGTGACCACCCACCAAACGATGCTCTGCAACACAAAACCCACCTTAGAAGAAAGCCCACTGTTGGCGTAAAAACCGAGCACCAGGCCGGATGGTGCTGCCAACACTAAAATTAACCAGATATAAACCATCCCCGTCCATCGGTGGATTCTTGGCCAACGTCGAACGAATACTGGAAAGAACTGCCCCAAACCTGCCAGCATCACAATCCAACTACTTGTTATGTGAACGTAAAATGCGACTTGGAAATGCGGTTTCAACAGTACCGCATCGATTTTGGTTCCCAAAAAACCATAGGCGTACTTGAATCTCAGATAAGGTATAATATTGTCAGCCATCACTGCAGAAAACGCAAGCACAGCAAGGGCAGACAGGAATATGGATAACAAAATCGTTTTGTTAAGCATACACTTTTCCGCCAGCTTTTGCTGTGTTGTAAAGGTACTTCTGCATGTCCCAAGCCGCGGTCGGGCAACGTTCGGCACAGAGTCCACAGTGCAGGCAAACGTTTTCGTCCTTTACCATCACCCGTTTGGTCTTGAGTTCGTCGGAAACGTAGAGATCTTGGGTAAGTTCCTTGGCTGTAGCCGTTAACCGTGTACGGAGTTCATCCTCTTCTCCATTTTCGGTGAAAGTAATGCAAGACGTTGGGCAAATATCGACGCAAGCATCGCATTCAATACAACGGTCAGTAGTGAAAACCGTTTGGACATCGCAGTTGAGACAGCGCTCGGCTTCTTTGAAAGCGGTTTGGACATCAAAACCGAGTTCGACCTCCATGAGCCTGTCTTTCAAGGATTTAGCCTTTTCAGCATGGGGAACCTTGAAGCGCAGATCGGGTGCTACGGCGCTGTCGTACATCCATTCGTGGATGCCCATCTTTTGGTGGATGAGATTGGTAAGCGGCGAAGGCCGGTCGTGCAGGTCTTTTTGGGCGCAAAAGAGGTCAATCGAAACCGCGGCACTGTGTCCTTGCGCCACAGCTGTAATGACGTTTTTTGGCCCCATGGCCGCGTCGCCGCCAAAAAAGACCTGGGGCAAGGTGGATTGGAAGGTTTTTTTATCCAATACGGGCACTTCCCACTTGTCGAACTCAATGCCCAAATCACGCTCTACCCAGGGGAAAGCGTTCTCCTGACCGACAGCGATGAGCACGTCATCTGCTTCGATCAATACTTCGGGCTCGCCAGTGGGTACCAGGCTGCGTTTGCCTTTTTCATCGTAAACGGCTTTTACTTTTTCAAACTTCATGCCCACCAATTTACCATTTTCAATCACAAATTCCTTCGGGACGTGGTTTTCAAAAATCGGGATGCCTTCGTGTTCAGCATCCTCGATTTCCCAGGGGGATGCTTTCATTTCAGTTTTCGGACTCCGTACCACTACTTTTACCTCGTCGCCGCCCAAACGCAGCGAAGTACGGCAGCAGTCCATAGCCGTGTTGCCGCCACCGAGCACGATGACTTTTTTGCCAATTTTGCTGGCATGCTCAAAGGCTACATTGGCAAGGAATTCGATACCGATCTGGACGTTTGCCCCGGCTTCTTTGCGCCCTGGCACATCGTTGAGATCACGCCCGCGAGGTGCGCCAGTTCCGACAAAAATTGCGTCGTAGCCTTTGCCCAACATGTCTTTCATGCTGGAAACGTAATGGTGGAACTGGGTATGGATGCCCAAATCCAAAATATAGCCAACTTCCTCATCCAGAACACTTTCGGGCAGTCGGAACGAAGGGATTTGACTGCGCATCATGCCGCCACCAGCAGGCTGTTCGTCAAACAAATGAATTTCGTATCCCAGCGGTGCGAGGTCGCGTGCCACGGTGAGCGAAGCAGGGCCGCCACCGATGAGCGCGATCTTTTTGCCGTTTTTTGGGAACGGGCCTTGTGGCATGAGCGATTTCACGTCGCCCTTAAAATCGGCAGCTACTCGCTTGAGTCTGCAAATGGCCACAGGTTCTTCTTCTACCCGGCCACGACGGCAGGCGGGTTCGCAGGGCCGGTCGCAGGTGCGTCCGAGTACTCCAGGGAATACGTTGGATTCCCAGTTGATCATGTATGCTTCGGTATATCGCTCGGCAGCAATGAGCCTAATGTACTCAGGTACAGGCGTATGTGCAGGGCAGGCGTACTGGCAATCCACCACTTTGTGGAAGTACTCGGGGTCTTTTATGTCGGTAGGCTTCACGGCAACAAATTTTTATGGCCGCCAAAGTAGGGTGTTGGGCAAAATTTTTGAGGAAAAATTTTGCAAAGGCTTCGATAGCGGGAAATTTTTTAATTCTATCACCGCAAAATAAGGCCGGGCGGGATTTGTGGGTAGTGCCTAAATTTTCAATAATTTCCCAAAACTCGCATGCCCTTTTCGGTCAATAAGTTTTATCAATTTCAAGCCTCGTGAAAGCTTCGAAATGTCTGTTTTCTGTTCCACCAAGGCAGCCATCTCGAGGTTTCCAGCTAGATCAAACACTTCAATTTTAAGAAACAGTTCGGCTGGAAAAATGGAGACTTCCGATGAAGCCGGGTTGGGAAATAGCACCCATTTATTTTCAAAATTTTGGGATTCGTTTGTCCCGACGAATCCGCAACCATTCAGATCGCCTTCACAGAAATCAAAAAGATGGTGAAGGTGCCCGTCATTGATTTCGCCATTTTGGTTGAAAATGCCTTGAGTTTCGTAACCTAAGCCTTCTGAAATCCGAAATGAGGAGGCAAAGGCCAGGCCTTGGTATATGATATGTCCAAAGGAATTCAGCGTTCGCCTGTTTTTTTGAAAAATCTGTTCTACAGAAATGGAGTCCACTATTGGTATGGAGAATTGTGGCAAAAACACATTTTTTAGAACGCAATCATGGAGTGTATCGCCTGTTTGCAAACCAAAATCAAAAAGCAGATATTCAGAGGAATCGCAAAATGCGATTGAATTGTTTGCCGGGCGGTTGAAAACCTGCTTAGTTAAGGTATCCTCCCGAATGAAAGAAACCACCCCGCACCCTGTAATTGTATAAGGTGTTACCACGAATTGGTAGGGCGGAATCATCGCAAAATAAGTCTTAAGGCTGCATTTAAAGACTTTTTTATATGCCTTGCCATCAATCAAAGTGTCTCCTTTGATGTGAATCACGTAAATAGAATGGACTGCGCCATTGGGCCCGTCAATGTTATCAGATGCGGTATAGAACCAATATTTGCCTTCAGTGGCGAGTGGCAAATATGGAATTTGGGCGCTAAGCGAGCTGGCGCAAAGAATGATCCCTAATATTTTGAACAAATTATTCATATCAAGGAAGTTTAGAAATAACAAACTTGCGCTTAGCGTTTATTTCAGCTTCATCTGCGCAAAATAAGGATGATCTGGATTGACGATCAGTTCCTGGCGTTGCGGGTGGACCAGTACGTCCATATCTTCTAAAGGGATTGCACCCAATAATGGCTCGCTGTCTCCTGGTAAAATCATTGCACGGCACGTGGTAGCGCGGTTTTTGAAGCGGACTTGAACACTATCTGCAACATCAAACTCTAGAATACGGCCATCAGCGGTTTCGGCTTTGCGCTTTTCTACAATAGGGAATTGTAGCTGGGCTTGGATTTCTTCGTTGATGCAGAGCATGTAAGAGCCAGTGTCAACGAGTGCGGTGATCTTCATCCGCTTGACATCATCCAGATCCATCAAATTGCGACGTGCCATGCCTAAGTCATCGCCGTTGATGAGTTCTATTTCAGTATAAACGAGTCCCATGATGATTGGTTTTCAACAAAGTTAAGCATTTTTGTTACAAATACTTGTGCATCCCCTCCAGATCCTTATCTATAGCCGTCAGCACCGATTGATGCGCCTTTTCAAAAGCCGTTTTTGACTTTTCGAGTTTTTCGCTTTCTAATTTCACAGATGCTTCAGCGGCATCGGCCTGGTTGAGATAACCTCCGATCTCGTCTTGCAGGCGTGCGATCTCGATTTTGTGCCGTTCGATCTGGTCGCGCAGGCGACTGACCTCTTGTTGGCGGGCAGCGACTTTTGTGGCGGTTTGGTTTTCCAGGGCTTTGGCGAAAGCCTCTTTTTCTTTTTCTACCACATTGCGATAGTAGCCAGCCGTTTCGATGAGTTTTTCCTTGGTGATGCCGAGCGTTGCGGCCGTGGTGAATGCACTTTTGTGGGCCGTTGCCTCGTCGAGTTTCATCGTAGCAAGTTGTGTCACGGCGCGTTTGAATTCAAAATAGTCGAAGCCGGGTAGATTGTTCCTTTCGATGGCTTGTGTAATAAATTCGAGGCTGCGCGGGTCAATTCCTTCGGCAGCAAAAAGCGATTGGGTGGTAATCATAATATGTTGTGGATTTGTTTATTTGTGGAATTGTTGCTTACGGTGAATCAGTTGCGAATTTGGGTGTCATTTTGTTTTAGGCTGGGCAAACGTAGGGTGATTACCTGAAAATTGCATGAAAAATTCAGGGACAAAAGAGCAAACATAGTCCTTTTCAAACCTTTAAAAAGCGACGAACGGTGGATTATCTCCGAAAAACCGTTCCATATTGTGGAGTTTTGAACCAATAGTTTGGGAATACAAGGAAATTCCTTTTGTTTTGTACCTGTTTTGGGCATAAAATTTTGGATACAAGTGAGTTCAACGGCCAAAATCCGATGCCCAAAAGTCCTTAAGTTATGACACCAGTAAAAGTCAATATTTTCATCTCTCATGCGTCAGCAGACAAGCCGGCGGCCGACAAATTGTTGGAGTGGCTTTACCCAATGCGCGACGAAGTGAATGTATGGCATTATGACCCGCCCAAGAAACCTGAACCCCTTGCATTATCCTGGAGGATTCTCATACCTTGGTACCGTCCTGTTGACCCACGTATTTTGTATGCCGAAACCTTGAAACCCAGACGCGAAAACGCCCATATTTATGTTTTCCTGACAAGTTACAAATCACTGAACGACAAGCAGGTAGAAGAAGACATAACTTTGGCGGTGAGTCGTCGGGTGGATTGTGCATGGGATGATTTGGCTCCTTTGGTTTTGCCTGTATTGCTCAGCCCGTCGCGCTGGAAGGAGGAATCTCGGTTGGCACAATTCGAGCCATTGGCAGATGGTGTTGAAATTAGCAAATTTGTGCAGCCAGAAGATGGTTATTTGATGGTTACGGAACAAATTGCGGCTTTGATCAAAGTGATTCAGGTGAAGTTAAATGAGTCCAGATTCTACCAAAACCATCCGATGGACCAGCAGGATATTGCCATTCCTCCTATCCTAAAATACAGTCTGCCGTATTTGGGCGAAAATCCGTCCCAGTTTGATTTTAATCCTCCAACTCCTTTTCGACCACCTGACTGGCTGGGCTGGTCGGTAATTGCCTTGATTTTTGCGCTTACAGCAGGAAACTTCCGAAAAAACCATCCAGCGGTTTCTTCGTTACATTTAAAGGCCCGGCCCTCCAATGAAAGAGAAATTGAATACCCGCGTAAAATGCCTATGGTTCCGCCTCCTCGAAAAGCTGAAATAGTTTTCCCTCCAGTGGAATGACAGGGCGGTAAAACGCAAATACCAGTCAACAACTTCTCAGGTAATATTTGTGGATGTCTTCTGACCAACATCTGCAGAATTAATCCGTACAGGTACTGCGGGAAATAATAATTTCTAAAGCCTTTCTACCTTTGCTGGGCAAAATTTTATGGTTATCTAAGGAACAACATTCAGAATCAGCATGCAGGTTTTCAAATTTGGCGGTGCAAGTATCAAAGACGCTGGAGCCGTAAAAAACGTCGCTTCCATATTGCAACAATATCAGAATCAATCACTTGTCATCGTCGTTTCGGCTATGGGAAAAACTACAAATGCACTTGAAGCAGTAGTAGCGGCTCATGCGAAACAAACAGGAGATGCTCAAAAACTTTATGAAGCATTCAAAGAACAGCACTACGGAATAATGCGGGATCTGTTTGAGCCAGGCAACGAAGTTTTTACAACCGTAAACGACACATTTATCGAAGGGGAATGGGTGCTTGAGGAAAAGCCATCTGACAATTACGATTATATGTACGATCAAATCGTATGTATGGGCGAGTTGGTGTCTTCAAAAATTTTAGCCGCTTATTTAAATAATATTGGCCTTAAAACGCAATGGCTTGATGCACGGGACGTGGTTTCTACCGACAATACTTACCGTGAAGGATGGGTCAATTGGGAGAGGACCAAAGCCAATGCCTCAAAAATAGTTCAACCAATGCTGGCCAAAGGTGGTTTTGTGCTCACCCAGGGTTTTATTGGTAGTACCACAGAAAATTTCACCACCACCTTGGGGCGTGAAGGATCGGATTATTCCGCGGCCATATTTTCGCATTGCCTGGATGCCACGGCCATGACGATCTGGAAGGACGTGCCCGGGGTGTTGAATGCCGACCCGCGTATGTTTGACAACACCATCAAACTTGACCGTTTGAGTTATCGCGAGGCCATCGAAATGACCTACTACGGAGCGCAGGTGATCCACCCTAAAACCATCAAGCCGCTACAAAACAAAAACATCCCGTTTTTTGTCAAATCTTTTCTGGACCCGACCGCGCCTGGTACTGAGATCAGCAGCGATACGGAGGAGAACTACCCGCCCATTGTCGTGGTAGAGAAAAATCAGGCTTTGCTGCATATCAGTACGCTTGATTATTCATTTGTAGCCGAACACCACATGGCGCGACTTTTTGCAAAAGCTGCCGATCTGCGCATTTTTGTAAACATGATGCAGAATACCGCTGTATCTTTCACCATCTGCGTGCCTAACGTGCCAGATCGGGTCGAGAAATTTATCAAAGACGTATCCGATGAATTCAAAGTCAAGTCCGAGCAAGGGCTGGAACTCATCACCATTCGCCACTATACCGAGGAAACAATTTCAAATTTGAAAAAAGGGAAAGTTGTGCTTTTTGAGGAGCGGATCCGCAACACCATGCACATGGTGGTAAAAAATGTACCGGCTGTTGAGCGTAAGGAGGTGGAGATTGCGGGGTCGAAGAGTTGAAAGGCCCCCAAGCTTCCTGTATCAATTTGAATCGGAAACCTGAATAATATCGCTGAAATCGGATGAAACATATCTTTCGCAGAAAAATACCTTTTATTCTTAACAAATCCCCGATTTTTGGCTAACTAATCACCAATTAACCAGTCAACCAATCACTCAAATCAACCCGCCTTCGCCCTAAACGGGCTATGGCGGTTAAACAAAACAAACTATGCCAAGACTAACCACATTCTCACGACTTCTCATCACCCTGCTCATTGTCATCGGTGTATTTTTTGCAGTCAGAAAATTCCTTCCCAATCTCGGATTAGGAGGATCTGACAACAGCAGCCAAACCGAACAAACAACATCTCCAAACACTTCAGGCGATAACACAACAGCACCTACTTCAACCAGTTGGGGCAAATCATCTTCCTCGTTCTCCCCGGCTCCATTCAACTATTCCGCTCCTGCTCCTGTTGGTGGCAAATTAAAAGGCGTGGTAGAATTGGGTGCAACAGGCTTTAACTCATTCATAGTCAAAATAGACGGTCAGAAAAACTGGAAACTTGAAAAGGCCGAGTTTGGGGTAAGCCTTGTCAAAGAAGGCCTTGCTACCGACGAAGATGTGAAAAGCGGCCTCAGGCGATATATTTCAGACATGGTGTCGTTTGGTGTGGGTGCGCGCGACATCCATTTTGTGGTAAGCAGTGGCGCGCAAAAGGAAGAGATCATGCCAAAAATCAATGCAGCACTAAAGGCAATGGGCTATTTCGTAAATGTTGTGACCCCACAACAAGAAGCGAGACTCGCCCTGCGCTCCGTTTTGCCCGACAAATACCGCAGCAGCGCATTTGTGGTGGATATCGGTTCTGGAAATACTAAAATCTCCTGGCTTCCAAGCGGGGCTTTGGAAGCTCCTGGCGCAAAATATTACCAGAACAACCTGAGTCCAGGCGCGGTGTATCAGGAAGTACAAAGCAAAGCCAGCCAGGTTCCTTCGAATTTGCGCCAAACCTGTTTTATTATTGGCGGCGTACCGTATGAATTGGCCAAACAAACGCGCAACGGAAAGGAACGTTACACAGTGCTTAAGGCACCAACTGACTACAAAGCGGATGGAGCCAAACAAGAGGCCGGTCTCAATATTTATTCAGCTTTGGCAGCAGGCACTGGTTGTAAACAGTTCGTATTTGACTGGGATGCTAACTTTACCATTGGGTTTTTGCTCAATTTATAAAAAAAATGTTATCAGGGTTGCGACCCTTCAAAGTTTCGGGACCCTGATAACTTCATGCTTTGAGTATAACCTTCCAGAAATCAGTTTGCCCTATAACCCAATGACGCACAATCATTTGCAAATTCTCTATATTGGCCATAAAACCATAACCTGAAAACTTTACTGCTTATGAAATACTTTTCCGCCTTATTAACGCTCCTTTTGCTGTCAAAAATAGCCTATTCCCAGGACACCTTCTCGATCGTAGCCCTTGACACCATCACGGGTGAGATCGGTAGCGCGGGCGCTAGTTGCCTGGACGGTAGTCAAATAGCCGGAGGGGCTATTATTATCAGCGATATTTTACCAGGGCGCGGGGCCATCCATACCCAATCGTTTTGGCATCCAACCAATCAAGCCAACGCCCGCCTCCGGATGGAAGCAGGGCTTTCTCCGGCGCAAATTATTGCCTGGTTAAAAACCAACGATGTTCAAGGGCCTTTTGCCTGGATCAACCGGCAATATGGCGTAGTGGATTTCGACCCGCAGGGGCATCCCCGGTCTGCAGCGCTCACCGGAACAAATTGTTACGATTGGAAAGGCCACAAAACGGGCGCTAATTATTCCATTCAGGGTAACATTTTGCTTGGTCCTGGAATTTTGGACAGCATGGAAGCCCGTTTTTTAGCGGCCACAGGACCGCTTTCTGATCGACTCATGGCTTGCCTGCAAGGCGCAAATGTTCCAGGCGCCGATACCCGATGCCTTCAAAACGGCACATCCTCCCTCTCGGCATTTATCCGAGTTGCAAAGCCAGGCGATGCGGAAGATAGTCTTTCGCTCGATCTCAACGTGCCTTTGGTGCCGACTGGGATGGAACCCATTGATTCCTTGCAACGGCTTTATGATCAATGGAAAACCACGATTGCAACGATTGAGCCAGGCTTTGAGCGGCCCCAAATATTCCCCAACCCGGCCAATGGCTGGATGTCTGTGGTTCTGAAAGAAAACGCCGGGCTGTTGGAAGTGTTTGACCTGACTGGTCGGCGGATGTTTTTCAAAAAATTGGTGGCTGGCGAAAACCGCCTCGTACCGACCTTGGCCGATGGCGTTTATTTTGCTAAAATTTCAGTTGAAAGTCGTGCCGCAACTACCCATAAAGTTGTTTGGCGTCAATAATTGATTGGTTTAAAGTAAGTGATCGTAAAAGCATCGCAGCACATTAGTTGCATTTTGCTGTATCAGGGTTTACCACCATATTTGGGTTTTTGCTCGGTTCAATATGCTTTTCGATAATCAATTAAAAAAAACACCGTTTCCCATTTTTCCGACAAACCATATCAATCCATTCGATGCAGAAACCCGCCAATATGGACGCGCTCAATAATATTATCCATGCCGAAAGCGCGTTCCTGGAAAAATTAAGAACCGTCACGGCCAAGGTTATCGTCGGTCAGGAGCAAATGCTGGATCGCCTGCTTATCGGGCTGCTCACCAAAGGCCATATCCTGCTCGAAGGGATGCCGGGACTGGCTAAAACCCTGGCTATCAAAACCCTGGCCGATGCGGTGGATGCGCATTTCAGTCGTATTCAATTCACGCCCGATCTATTACCTGCTGATGTGGTGGGCACCACGATCTACAGCCCGGCCACCGGCGAATTCACCGTGCGCAAAGGGCCCATTTTCGCCAATTTCGTGCTGGCTGACGAGATTAACCGTGCGCCTGCCAAAGTTCAGAGTGCCTTGCTGGAGGCCATGCAGGAGCGGCAAGTCACCATTGGCAAACAAACCTTTAAACTCGAAGAGCCTTTTCTCGTGCTTGCCACGCAAAACCCTATCGAGCAGGAAGGAACTTACCCGCTTCCAGAGGCTCAGGCAGACCGTTTTTTGTTGAAAGTGAAAATCGGCTACCCCAGCTTTGAGGATGAGCGCACTATTATGCGCCGAAACCTTAACGACGACGAACCCGAGGTGCACAAAATATTGACCGTCAAGACTTTACTGCAAGCCCGTGATGCTGTAAAGAAAATTCACCTCGATGAAAAAATCGAGCAGTACATCCTTCAAATCGTTTTTGCTACCCGGCAACCTGCAGAATATGGTTTGGGCCAGGTAGCACCACTTATCAGTTACGGCGCCTCACCGCGTGCAACCATTGCTCTGGCAAAAGCCGCCCGGGCCATGGCTTTTCTGAACCGCCGGGGCTATGTTACGGCGGATGACGTTCGGGCTATTTGTCCCGACGTGCTGCGTCATAGGGTAGGGCTGACGTTTGAAGCGGAAGCGGAGAATATTGGGCAGGAGGAGATCATTGCGAAGGTTTTGAGCACTATTGTAATTCCGTAAAGTACCCCGGAACTCCGTTCCGGGGCATCAATCTCCCCGGAACGGAGTTCCGGGGCATCAATCTCCCCGGAACAGAGTTCCGGGGTACATAATATCCCTCATGGACACCACCGAACTTCTCAAAAAAGTACGCCGTATCGAAATCAAGACCAAAGGCTTGAGCAGTCACCTGTTTACGGGCGGCTATCAAAGTGCTTTCAAGGGCAAGGGGATGTCTTTCAGTGATGTTCGGGTGTATCAGGAAGGCGACGATGTGCGTGCCATCGATTGGAACGTGACCGCACGGACCGGCGAGCCATTTATCAAGGTATTTGAAGAAGAGCGGGAAAATACGGTGATGCTGGTGGTCGATGTGAGCGGTTCTGCGGTATTCGGCAGTCATGTTCAATTCAAGGCAGAATATCTGACCGAACTGTGCGCTGTTTTGGCGTTTTCAGCTATTGCCAATAACGACAAGGTGGGCGTTTTGCTATTTTCAGATCGGACTGAATTGTACATACCTCCGAAAAAAGGTCGCCAACATATCCTGCGAATTATTCGGGAGGTTTTGAGTATCAAGCCGGTAGGCCGAAAAACAGACATGGAAAAGGCTCTCCGGTATATCCACAACGGCTTGAAAAAACGATGTGTTTGTTTCATATTGTCTGATTTTTTGGCTGAAGGTTTTGAGGATGAACTCCGGATTCTGGCTAAACAACACGATTGTATCGGCATACACTGTTGGGACGTACTTGAACGCGACTTGCCTGATGTGGGCTTGCTTCGTGTGGCTGATGCCGAAACCGGGGAACAAATCTGGGTGGACACCACCGACCATCAGCTTCGTTGGCAATATGGTCATTCTTTTGAAGCGCATACCGATGCTATCAAAAACCTTTTTCGCAGGGCCGGCGCAGATTTTTTAAGCGTAGGCACCCACGAACCGTACACAAATGCGTTGTTGCAGTTTTTTTCCAAACGCTCGAAAATAGTTGCGCATGGCTAAGGTTATCCTAAATGGTCTTAATCGAGTCAGATTTTTGTTTGCCCTGCTTACATTTACAACGGGCCCACTTGCAACTTTTTACTTATCCGCCCAACCCAAAGCTTTTGCAACCCTCAAACCTGACCGGATTGAAACAGGGGATACAAGCTCCCTTTTGATTATTGTTTCTGGGCTGAATACGGCGCCCAAAGAAGTTGATTTTAGTGCCTGGGCGAAAGAATTTCCAAGTTCCAACATAATTGGCCGATCTGATTGGCGTCGTAACGGTGGACAATGGATTCGGCGGTTTACCTTGATTGCCTTTGATAGTGCAAGTTTGGAGTTACCTCCACTATATGTGAAACTTGGTGTGGGAAAACCCTTGGAAACCAATAGTTTGAAACTGTATGTTTTCCCGACCCGCGGTGGCCGGGAAATCAGCGATATGGCCAAAATCCGCGACATTTATCGAGAGCCGGTATCCTGGTTGGATTATTGGCCCTGGGGCCTGGGATTATTGGCAACCCTATTTTGTTTTTTTTGGTGGATTCGAAAAAATCAACGAAGGCCTCAACCAGTGGCCGTGCCAGTTGCGCCAGCTCCGATGGTCATTTCGGCAACTGAAAAAGCACTTGGACAATTGGCTCAACTTCAACAAAAACAACTTTGGAAAGCCGGGAAAACCAAATCTCATTACGCTGAACTCAGTTTAATAATTCGTGAATTTCTGGAAGCGCAATTTGGAATCTCGGCACTTGAGTCCACCACGATAGAAATTCTTCGCATGCTGAAAATCAAAGATTTCCCACAGGGTTGGCAAGCTGATTTAAAGGACCTGTTGCAAAAAACTGATCTGGTGAAATATGCCCAATCACAACCTGAAGATGCAGAAAATGAGGCCGTATTGGCAAAGGCAATGGAATTGGTTTCATTCAATCAAAGTTGGAATTCAGAGCCGCCAAAAATCGCAAACCCCTCCAAAAAGACCCCTTATAGACCCAAAACCGATAATTATGAGCCATTATGATTCATAAATGATTCTTTTTTAAATCAACCAATTAAGTATTAAATGGCTTTTGCCCAACCACTTTGGCTGTTATTATTGTTGCTTTTGCCCTTGCTGATCTATCAGTATAAGCGGGAAGCGAAGCAGCGCCATGTAACCTTGCAAGTGTCACGGTTAAGCGCCATGAAAGGTATCAAGACCTGGGTTGTTTATGCCCGAAACTGGATTCAATATTTGCGTTGGGCAGTATTGACATTGATCATTTTTGCAATGGCTCGACCTCAATTGCTCTGGCATGAGGAACAAATCGAAGCAGAGGCGATTGACATTATGTTGGTAATGGACGTTTCGCCGAGCATGCTTTCCAAAGATTTTCGGCCAGATCGACTTACGGTTGCGAAAGAGGTTGCTGCGAATTTTGTGAGCCGACGGCCTCATGACCAGTTGGGACTGGTAGTTTTTTCCGGGGGCGCCTTCACTCAATGCCCGCTTACCAGCGATCGACGGATTTTACAAGCTTTGATAAATAACTTACAAGTAGGGCGGTTGCCGGATGGTACCGCTATTGGAATGGGCCTGGCCACAGCAGTACGTCATTTAGATAAAAGCAAAGCCAAAAGCAAAATCGTGCTGCTCATCACGGACGGAGAAAATAACGCAGGAAAATTAGGGCCACTTTCAGCTGCGGCTGCAGCAAAAGCCTTGGGACAACGGGTTTACACTATTGGTATCGGGAGCGATGGATTGGTGATGTCGCCCACTTATCAAAATCAAAATGGCACTTTTGCTTTTGCAAACCGTCAAATGAGTTTTGATACCCATCTTTTGGAAGAAATTGCATCTGCTACCAGTGGGAAATTTTATCGCGCCCGGTCAATAAGCGATTTGGAAGCGATTTATAAGGAAATAGAGGATTTGGAAAAGACAAAAGTGGTAAAAACCCAGGTGAGCCGTACTTCTGAACTCTTTTTCTGGTTTTTGAATATTACATTTTGTCTTTTATTGCTCGAAATGGCCCTTCGTTGGGGGCCGCTAAGAGTTATTACGGTTTGAGGAAGCACAAAATTGTCCACACTTCACCTTCAGAAGCATTTAGCAGCAGCCAAAGGCTTAGGGAGGTTAAAGCAATGCAAGGTTTATATTAAACAGCTTGTCAACATTGAAAACATTGTATTTCGAAAGCCCTGACTTATTGTACCTCTTGGTAATCGTACCCTTGCAGGCGATTTTACTTTGGGCGTACTGGCGTTGGAGACAGCAAACCTTGCGCCGACTTGGCTCTTCGGCTTTGGAATCACGTTTGTTGCAGGGCTTTTCAACAAAGCGGTTTTGGGGAAAGAATTTGCTGTTTGTGGGAGGACTGGTATTGGTGGTATTTGCCTTGGCCAGCCCTGTTGGAATTGAAAAAGAAGAAAATAAGACGCAACAAAGTGCGGATGTGATAATAGCGCTGGATATATCGAACAGTATGTTGGCCACAGATGTAAAACCAAGCAGATTGGACCAGGCCAAAAATTTTATTCAAGAACTGGCAAAATCTTTGCCTGGAGAGCGCCTTGGCCTGGTGTTTTTTGCGGGTACTGCCGCACCTCAAATGCCACTTTCGACGGATATTGAAGCATTTTTGATGTTTGTCCGTAATGCTCACCCGGATTTCATCACTGATCAGGGTACTGATATTGGTGCTGCAATTGAATCCTGCAAAAGAATGCTCGAAACAAATCTGGAAACAGGAAAGGCAATTATCCTCATTAGCGATGGGGAAAATCACGAAGATAAAGCCCAACAGCGAGCAAAAGAGGCACGGGAGGCTGGTGTGTTGGTTTACACAATCGGAGTAGGAACTTCTGAAGGGGCAAATATCCCGATCGAGCCAGGCGTTTATCGGAGGGATGGCATGGGAAAACCTGTTCGAAGCAGTGCTAATGAATCGCTTATGCAAACCTTAGCTGAAGCGGGTGGGGGAGTAAGCTTGAATCTCCGGCAATCCGAGCGAGCCTTGTCAACGCTTCAAAATGCAGTGAACAGCCTTCAAAAGAGTGCTGTGAAGGCTAATGCAAGGAGTAAAAAGATCTATTACTTTCCTTGGCTGCTCCTCGCCGCAATGTTCTTGTTGGTTGTTGAACAAGTGTTGCAATGGAAGAAAAAAGGGGGGGCTGCCCTGTTATTATTGTTCTTTGGAACTAATTTGTCCGCGCAATCTGATCACAATTTGTTGCTTGAGGGAGGACGCTTGTTCGACAATGGAAACTATGAAAAGGCAAAAGTCACGTATTTAAAATCGAAAAGCAGTGCAGCTCGATACAACGCTGGACATGTCGCTTATCTTCAAGCAGATTACACCGAAGCTGTTCAATATTTTCAGGAGGCTGCCGACAAGGGGATTTCTTTAAACGATAAAGCCGATGCATTTTACAATCTTGGCAATGCTTACCTCCAAAAAGGTGATTATCAAGCTGCAATAGTGGCTTATGAGCGAAGTTTAAGGCTTATTCCTAAGCGCCCTGACGCCCAGAAAAACCTCCAAATTGCAAAACGCAAGCTTCAGGACCCACCACCTTCACCGCCGCCTCCACCTCCTCCACCTCCCAGCATTCCGCCCCGGCAGAATTACCTCGACCAGGCCGCTCCGCTTCGGCAGAAAGAGTTGCCTCCATCAAACCTGCCACCTGATGCTGCTCGCCGCCTGCTTAACGAAGCCGTGCTTTCAGAAGAGCAGAAAAATGCTGCGGCATACCGGGCTTTGGCGCCCTCGAACCGGCCTTCGAGGTTGAAGAAGGATTGGTGAATTTTTATACAGATATATTCTTTGGTTCAGATCAAAGCAAGTTACCCTCGCGGCCTCCTTCAAGGGCTGGCATTTGTTCCCGATAAAACGAAAGCAGTACCAGAATACTTAAAAAACAGGGTGAGATCATCAGATAAACGTAGGGCATCTGGATAAACCCATAGAAAAAGGCAAAGTAAAATTTCAGACTCCCCAATAAAAAAAGAGAAAGGTTCTTTATTTGAGCGCGTTTTTTCCACCAAATCCAGGCGCAAAGTCCTGTTGCTGCTAAGGATGTCAGCACTTGCCACCTTTGCAGGGCGGATAAGCGTTCGGCCATTTCCCCTCCCAATTCATCCCGGAATATGTTTGCCACTCCCAGGCCATCGTACAGCGGACCAGTTCTGTCAGGTTGCATCCACACGATTAAGGCTCCCTCAGAATAGTGTTTTATGCCATTCACATAAATCATAGGGTCTTTGAGCAGGAATGGAAATACATAGAGCAGTAACACATAGACCAAAACCCAACTTACGGTGCTGATTGCGAGCCTCCTGTTTTCCGTCCAGACAATGACGAATAAAAGTGGCAACCAAAGCAAAAAGGAATAGCGCGACAGCAAGCAAAGAATCATGAAAAACGCTAAAACTGCTCCTTTTTTTCTCGGATCACCCGACAAATAGTCTCGGATTTTATCTAATTGTAGCGCAAACAGCATATAGAACCCGGCAATCATGAGTTCAATGGTATTGCCATAGGTAGCATCTGTACCCTCTTCGATGAT